>NZ_AZSN01000056.1:0-23750 GCF_000576225.1 Methylibium sp. T29-B
AGCGCCTGAACGCCACGCAGCGTGCCCGCATCGCGGGCCTGTGTTCGATTCGCGACCACGCGCGAGCCTTGCTCAATCTGCAGTTGTCAGACGCCGATGACAGCCGGCAGCGCCACGAGCGCGCCATGCTGAACGGAAGCTACGACCGCTATGTCGCGCGCTTCGGGTGCCTGTCGAACCGCGCCAACGCACTCGCGTTCCGGCGCGACCCCGACTACCCGCTGCTGCTGTCGCTGGAGCACTACGACGAGGAGATCGAGACCGCCAGCAAGGCGGCGTTCTTCAGCCGGCGGACGCTGGCGCGGATCGTCGAGCCCGAAGCCGCGGCCGAGCCCGAGGAGGCGCTTGCCGCCTCGGTGCAATGGCGCGGCCGGGTCGATCCGGCCTGGATGGGCCGGCTGCTGTCGGCGCCGCCACAAGCGGTGCTGGATGCGTTGGCCGAGCGCGGACTGGTGTTTCTGGATCCCGCGGACGGGCAGTGGAAGACCGCCGACGAGTACCTGTCTGGCGAGGTCAAGGCCAAGCTCAGGCTGGCGCTGGCCGCCGGCCCGGGGGCCGCACGAAACGTGACCGCGCTGGAGCGGGTGCAGCCGGAGGACTTGCTGCCGGCAGCCATCGAGCCGCGCCTGGGCGCGGTGTGGATCCCCGCCGGCGACGTGGAGGACTTCATCCGGCAGGTGCTGGAGCAGAAGGACTGCGAGGTGGGCTACTCGGCACAGGCCGGGGCTTGGTCGGTGCGCTACCCGGACTGGAGCGCGCGCCAGAACGTCAAGGTGACGCAGGAATTCGGCACCTCGCGGCTGAACGCGATCGAACTCGTGCAGTGCGCGCTGAACGTGCAGGTGCCGACGGTCCGCGACCCGGACCCGGAGAGCGACCGCATGATCGTCAACCCCGACGAGACGCTGGCGGCACGCGAGAAGCTGGCGCTGATCAAGGAGCGCTTCGCCGCCTGGGCCTTCGACGAAGCCGAGCGCCGCGAGCGGCTGTGCCGGACCTACAACGACCTGTTCAACGCCACGCGGCCGCGACAGTTCGACGGCTCGCACCTGAAGCTGCCCGGGTTCTCGCGCTGCTACGCGCTGCACCCGCACCAGCGGGACGCCGTGTGGCGCGTCGTGCAGTCCGGCAACACCGGGCTGTTCCACGTCGTCGGCGCCGGCAAGACCGCGGTCTGCGCGATCGCCGGCATGGAGCTGCGGCGCCTCGGCTTCGCCGCCAAACCCTGCCACGTGGTGCCGAACCACATGCTGGCGCAGTACACGGCCGAGTTCGTCCGGCTGTACCCGAATGCCGCCGTGCTGATGGCGGGCAAGGAAGACCTGGAGGGCGACCGCCGGCGCGAGCTGGTGTCGCGCATCGCCACGGGCGACTGGGACGCGGTGGTCATCACGCACTCGAGCTTCGAGCGCATCCGGATGTCACCGGTTTTCACACAAACCTTCATCAAGGAACTCATCATGGAAATCGAGATGGCAGTGCGCGCCGAGCGGCGCAACGACCGGGGCAACCGGATCGTCAAGCAGCTCGAAGCGATGAAGAAGAACTGGACGGTGCGGCTGGAGAAGCTGCTGGCCGACGCGAAGAAGGACGATCTGCTGAGCTGGGAACAGCTCGGCATCGACACGCTCTTCGTCGACGAGGCCCACCTGTTCAAGAACCTGTACCGGTTCACGAAGATGACGCGCGTGGCCGGCCTGCCGCTGGCGAACTCGGAGCGGGCCTTCGACCTGTTCCTGAAGACGCGCTACACGATGCGCCTGCACGGCGGCGCGCAGCGCGGGGTGGTCTTCGCCACCGCCACGCCGGTGGCCAACACGATGGCCGAGGTGCACACGATGATGCGCTACCTGCAGCCCCGTAGGCTGGAAGCACTCGGGCTGCAGCAGTTCGACGCGTGGGCGGCCACCTTCGGCGAGAGCGTCACGGCGCTGGAGATCGCGCCCGACGGCAGCGGCTACCGGATGAACACGCGCTTCGCGCGCTTCATCAACGTGCCCGAGCTGATGGCGGTGTTCGGCGAAGTGGCCGACATCCGCACCGCGGAGATGCTGAAGCTGCCGGTGCCGGCGCTGCGCGGCAGCAAGCCGCGCATCGTGGCCTGCCCGGCAAGCAGCGCGCTGAAGGCCTACGTGCGCACGCTGGTCGAGCGCGCGGAGGCGATCCGCATGGGCCGCGTCAAGCCGCAGCAGGACAACATGCTCGCGGTGACCACCGACGGCCGCAAGGCCGCGCTGGACTTCCGGCTGGTGGCACTGGGCGCGCGTTTCGACGCGCAGGGCAAGGTGGCCGCGTGTGTTCGCGAGGTGCTCGCGGTGCGGCAACGCACCGAGGTCTTCCGCGGCGCGCAGTTGGTGTTCTGCGACCTGTCGTCACCGAAGGAAGGCAAGGCCTTCAGCGTCTACGACGACCTGAAGCAGCGCCTGATCGACGCCGGCGTGCCGGTAGCGGAGATCGCGTTCGTGCACGACGCCGACACCGACGCGCAGAAGGCCACGCTGTTCAAGGCTGTGCGCGAAGGCCGGGTGCGGGTGCTGCTCGGATCGACGGCGAAGATGGGCATCGGCGCCAACGTGCAGACCCGGCTGGCGGCGCTGCACCACCTGGACGCGCCCTGGCGGCCGTGCGATGTGGAACAGCGCGAAGGGCGCATCCTGCGCCAGGGCAACGAGTGCGAGGACGTGGAGATCTTCCGCTACGTCACCGAAGGCAGCTTCGACAGCTACATGTGGCAGGCCTTGGAGACCAAGGCGCGCTTCATCGCCCAGGTGATGAGCGGCGACAAGGGGCTGCGTTCGATCGAGGACGTGGAACTGGCGGCGCTGTCGTACGCCGAAGTGAAGGCGCTCGCCTCGGGCAACCCGCTCGTGATCGAGAAGGCCGGCGTGGACGCGAGGTGGCCAAGCTGTCGACGCTGTTCTCGGTGTGGCGCAACCAGCGCTATGCGAACGAGAGCGAGGTGGCGCGGCTGCCGATGCTGATCGAGGCGCTGGAACGCAAGCTGGCGTTGCTGGAGCAGGACTGCGAGCGCGCAGAGCCGGCATCCGCCGGAGACATGCGCGTCGAGTTGGCCGGCCAGGTTCTGGTCGGCGCTGAGGCGGTCGGCGAAGGCTTGCGGCAGCTGGTGCGTGCGGCGAAGGCCGCGCAAGGCAGCGTCGAGCAGCGCGTCGGCCGGTTTGCTGGTTTCCACCTCGGATTGCGCGCCAGCCGCGACAACGGCGTTCCCGGCCTCTACCTCGAAGGTCACTGCCGGTACGACGCCGACGTGTACCAGACGGCCCAGGGGCTGGTGGCGGCGCTGCTCGCAGCGCTGGCGTCGGTGCCCAAGGAGCGCGACGCGGCACGTCAGCAACTGACCGTGCGCGGCAAGCGCCTGGCCGATCTGCGGATCGAGCTCGAACGCCCGTTCGAGCATGAGGGTCGCCTGGCCGATCTCCTCGCGCGGCAGCGCCGCCTGCAGCGCCAACTCGACCTCGACCAGGACTCGGCGGGCGCCAGCCGCATGGACGCCGAGGATACGAAGCTCGCCGCTTGACGGCGGTTTTGGCCCCTCCCCGCTACTGCGGGGAGGGCGTCTGTTGATCGCCGCAATCCTGACGCCCGTGCCGTCAGGTCCGCTCGTCCACAAACAGTTCAGGGAACAGCAGCCTGACCAACGCATCGTGCGTCGTGTCCGCGGTGTAGGCCGGATCGCCATGGGCGATGCGCGCCTTGTACTCCGCAACCTTCGCTGCCCACTTGCCGGACGCATCCTCGGAGCGGATCAGCTCTGCTCGCCCGAAGGCCTTCAACGCGGCTCGGAAACAGTGGAGGTACTGGCGCAGCCCCGGTTCCACGTGGTGGGCAATCTGGATGAAGTTCGAGTAGTCCCATCCGATCACGCGACCATGCTTCGTCGAGTACAGGACGTTGAGCAGACCTCGCGGGAGCATTCCGGGGTACTCCGGCAGCCCGACACCCTCGCCGGCACAGTCGCGCCGCAGCTGCCCCCAGGTCTTGTGGTCGTCCTCGCGGGTCGTGACATGGGCGACGTACCAACCCTCGAACTTGTCCCGCAAAGGCTTTTGACGAGCCACTTTGCGCTCGCGGACCTCCCTGGCCAGGCGGTTCCGCTCCCGATCGAAGTCGAAGTGATAGGCGCGCTGCGTGTCGGCATCGAGCGTGAGTGCATCGAAAGGAACGAGTTCCCGGCGCAATTCGCTGACCTCTCCTCCCAGCGTCGGCTCGGCCCAGATGCACTCGAGCAGGAACCGCCGCTGTCGAAGTGACTCGTCGCGCGTAGCCTGCGTGACGACGAACGCGTTGCGGTTGTTGTTGTAGAACACATCCTCCCGGGTGAGCCGGCGCGCGCCCATGTCGAAGTGAGCGAAGACCCAAAACAGCAGTCCACCTTCCTGGCGATAGAACTCACGACGCTGCGCGATGACGTTGATATAGGTCGTCGACAACTGGATCTCGAACGCGACCCGAGTACCGCCGTACGAGCACGCACGTCCGGCTTGCGCCACTCCCCGGAGACGGCCCCGGTCCACCGCCCCTCCACCACCACCTTCGAGAAGTGCGTATCGGTTTGCAGGCAAGCCGCGATCCACGACTTCATCTCCAGGTGCAGCCAACTTTCCTTCGCGCCGTTGTACTTTCGAGCGTCGATCTCGTCCTGCGACAGCAGGACCCGGGTCACCGCGGAGCAGCGGCCGTCTTCCAAAGAATGCCGAAAGAAGAACTTGCGGCCCTCAGGTCGCGAGACCAGGTAGACCGGCGTCATGCACATGGCACACACGAACCGTGGCTGTTCGCGCCGCAGGTCCGTCTGCAGTTGCATGCGCAGCTGGAGCGCCTTCTCGTAGTCGTCGCCGATGACGTCGGCATGCCGCTCGCAGCGACCTGTCGAGAGGTCCAGCAGTTCAGCGACCTCCGGGTCTTCGACCGCGAAGTGCCCCAGGGCGCGCGGCAGCGGCGCTTGCCCGTGGCCGCCTGGGGTTGCGGGTTTCTCGGTCATGTGCGCTCCAGTGACCGTCCCGCTGACTGCCGTCAGGCTTCTGCGACCAGCAGCGCCTCGCGCACGGCGCGCACCAGCAGGGCTCGCCGCGGCGACCGCCGTAGCGCAAGCGACACCTCCAACTGCACGCCGGCCCCGCCGCGCCCCCGGTTGCAGACGTTCATGGGATCCGCTGCGTCCAGTCCGGCCAGTGCGGCTTCGCATTCGACGCCGAGGCCTCGCAGGCGCTCGCCGATCGACTCCCGCAGGACGACATCCCGCCCACCCAGCAGCACGATCTCGCCCGCGTGGCCGCAACCATGCACGCTGACCACTGACCGGCATGCGCTCAGCAAATCCAGGCAGTCTGGCTCGTCGAACAGGTGGCTCGACAGATGCAGTGCGGCGAAGTTGCCGGCCTTCAGCAGCCCCTCGAACAGGTAGAGGTTGAAGTCCTGGCCGGCGATGTCGCGGGCGATGTCCGAGGTGTGCGCTTCGATGCTTCCGCCGTGCGGCGCCACGATCGCCACCTCGGAACCGGAACGTGGCAACCGCACGATGCGGTAGTCGCGGTCGCGCTCGTAGGCGGCGGCCAAATCGGCAAAGGAGCGAAAGTTCTTGGCGAGCTTGACCATTGACTCCATTGTCGCGGACGAGGCCGACCGATTCCGCCACGTCACGGCAACGACGAAGGCGGGCCGTTGCGCATGGCGGTCGCCACAGCTTGTAACGATGTTCTTGTCGGGACGGCGTGTCCGGTCAACACTGACCACGCTACCTGTGGGCATCGTGCCTGCAAAGCCTTCACCGCAGCCTCGGCTGCGCTGAAGTCCAGCCTCGCTGGCGTCGCGGTCGTTACCCGCCCTCGAGCGCCAGGCCTTGCCTGGTCAGGCCGCTCCATGCGGCCCGTCAACGGCTCCCGTCAACATGTGGGCGCCGGAGTGGATGAAGCCGCCGACGTGCGTGCTTCACCAGCGCCGACATGCGCTGCGCAAGCAGCGTGATGCCCGGCACCGAGCAAGGCCCCGATCGAAAGACCGCGGGCCTTCCTTTCATGGCGAACCACACCTCTCACGGGGCCGTGGCTTGCCATCCAGTCGCTTCGACCCACGCGGGCCGAAGCATCCCAGACGGGGAACCATGTTCCCCGACGGGAGCGGCGTTCCCCTTCGCTTCACGAAGGAGAACTGCCATGTGTGCAAGTCAAGCAATTAGAGCGCCACGGCCCGTCGGCGTGCTGCTTGGAGGGTCGGGACGCGTTCACGCGCCGGTCCCGCCGCCACCGCGACTGGCCGCCCTGCTGCGCCCTGCCGCGGCGTGAGAGTGCATTCGTCGGCGAGTCGCCTGGTCTCACGGCCAGACACTCGCCCGACGAGGCCGATAGGTCGCGTTCCGCGTCCCACCGCCAACGATGCCGATTTCGTAGGCGATCTTCCAACCAGGGGAGTCCACCGTCTCCCCTCGGGGTGCCGGTGCGCTCGCCGACCAAGGAGTCCCCCATGTTGAACGACAGGCCCTACCCGGCTCCGCGCAAGGCGAAGCGCTCGGCCGTGGAGATCGAAGAAGAGCGCGCCTGGGTCCGCTTCTACCGGCAGGTCGGCCAGGCCGACATCGCCGCTGAGGTGCTGGCCCAACTCGATGCCGACGCGCAGGCGCGGCACGACCACCTCGCGCTGTACCTGAGCTGCCGCGAATCGCTGCGCGCGCACAAGGCGCGCACGCAGCGCAACAAGCGGATCGGGCAGTTCGTGCGGCAGGCTGGCCGCGTGCTCGTCGTCGAGCCGCTGCGTACGCTTCGGCTGAAGACCTCGCGGGCGATCGATCTGCTCGTCGAGTGCCTGCCCGAGATGCGTCGCGAACCCGCCGCGGCGAAGGTACGGAAACTGCGGCGCGATGCCGACGTCGCCCAGGCCCATGCCGCTTTCGACCCCAAGGCCACGCGGCAGCCTTCGTCGGACACCGGGGCGCCAGCGCCCGCCGCCGCGCGCACGGCCTGACGCCACCCCTCGCCCCGAAGCCCTCGTGCTTCGGGGCTCCTCTTTCCTCTCTACGCCGCGACCTCGAGTCGGGCCCGCTCCTGGTCGATCAGCCAGTGCAGGAACTGCGTGTCGCGCGAGCGGCCCCAGTAGTGCGCCTTGCAGTGAGCCACATAGGCGTCGAGGTCCGCCGCCGTGCGGATGTTCGCCGGCTCGATGTCGGTGAGCCGGAACAGCCGTTCGGCCTCGGGCCGAGTCAGTCGAATGTGGGTTCCGAGGCGGATCATGGCGGGCGCGCGAACGAGGTCTCGCCGCCATGCTCGCGCCAAGCAGCGCACACCTGCAAGCGCAAAACACGCTCTCGTCGTACTTTCTTCGCCAGTTCGACCCCAGTCGCGTCCGGCTGCGATTCCGTCGCTGCCACATGGCGCCGCGTTGCGGGCATGCGACGCGACACCGGCACTGGCGCCACGCAGAACTCACTCATTCCGCCGGCCCGCTCGGATGGCGGTCGCCTCGCCCCGGTGTCCGCCGGGCGCCACCCCGACGACACTGACGTGGCATTCGATCGTGAGATCAAGCCCTCCGACAGGAGGTCCTGGCCCGGCCAGGCGTAGCAGTCGTCACCTGCCCCCTTAGGCGCCCTCGTGGCGCCACCCGCTCGGGAACCCGTTCCCGGCTGGGGCGGCGTTCCCGTTCGTCCTTTCGATGAACCCCATGGAGAACGCCATGCAGAACCTTGCTGCCATGTCGCGCGCCGAACTGATCGGCGCCCTGCTCGCCCCCGTCCTGCCCAAAGACCATCCACCCGCGGATCAGGTCAACGACCTCGAGTCCGCCTACTTCGGTACCGCGGCCGTCGCCAGCGAGGCGAGCGATACCCTGCTCGACCACAAGCTCGGCGTCGCACGCGAGTTGCTGATGCGCGACCTGCGCGCGCAACTGAGCGCCGGCCCGGTGATGAACTCGCCGCAGGCGCTGCGCGACTGGCTGCGCCTGCACTGCGCCAGCCTGCAGCACGAAGTTTTCATCGTGCTGTTTCTCGATGCGCAGAACCGGCTGCGCAGCGCCGTGGAGATGTTCCGCGGCACGCTGACCCAGACCTCGGTCTACCCGCGCGAGATCGTCAAGAGCGCGCTGGAGCGCAACGCCGCGGCGGTGGCGCTGGCACACAACCACCCGAGCGGCTCGGCCGAGCCGAGCCGTGCCGACGAGTTCCTGACGCAGAACCTCAAGTCGGCGCTGGCGCTGGTCGACGTCCGGGTGCTCGACCACTTCGTCGTGGCCGGCGACCAGTGCGCGTCGTTCGCCGAACGCGGACTGATCTGACCCGCGGCAGCCACCGCCATCGACAACCCCGAGGGGGCGTATCGCCCTCGCGGGCGAGCGCCCCTTCCGAGAAGAGAAGGAGCAACACCATGTTCACCGGCACATCGCCGCAATCCCCTGCCTGCCCGGTCTGCCCGGGCCAAGGCGTGCCACTCGGCCAACTCGGCCGCCTGCGCTGGTACCGCTGCCGCGATTGCGGCATCGACTTCAACCGACGCGCGAAAGCGTCGCCGAGCCCGTCCCTCCGGCCTGCCGGGAGGGCGTCATGAGCGAGCTTGTGCTGACCGCGCGAGCTCGCGGAGCCCCTCGTCGCGCTGTCCACCGCGCACCTTTCACCGGCCACGCGCCAGCTTCTGCAGGAGGACCAGTTGTCCGTGAATGCCTATCCAACACTCACCGGGGGCTTCGTCTATGTCGGCGCACCGCGCTACGACACGCCGCTGGAGGCGGATCTCGCCCAACTGTTCGAGCTGGCCGAGCGCGCGGGGATCGTCTGGCTCAAGTTCGACGTGCACGGCGCCACGGTCGAAGGCATCGAATGCTTCGAAGACCCAGGGGAAGCGCCATGAGCCGGCACCATCTGCGCACGGTTCGGGCTGGAAGCCCGTTGCTCGTCGTGATGGGCTACGACCGGCCGCTGAACGAGTTCTTTCTGCAACTCTGGGACGACGGCCCGGAGACTGAAGCCGACGAGCCGGCCTACAGCAGCCTGGATGAGCCGACCGCAGACTGGCGCGACATCGCCACGGTCGTTCAGCGACTCGAAGAACTCGACGTCGCGGTGCCGCGCTCGATGATCGATGCTGTCGTCGCCGACAGCATCCGACGTGCCGGCAACCGGATCGTGGAGCACGCGCCCGACGGGCGAGTGACGGAACTGTCGGCCTGACGCCGACGGCGACCGATCAGGAAGGGAAGTCAGCCTGCGAGGGGTCTGGCTTCCCTTCGTTGCCCACGACACTCACGAACCTCCCTCGTTCAAAGCCTGCTCGGAGGCGATCACCATCTCGTCAAGGTCGATCACCGCATCCGCCATCGCCGTCAGTTCGGGCGTCTGCGAGACGAAGAACTCGCGCTCGTACCCACCCAGTTTGAGCACCTCGCGCTTCATCGCCATGAACATGCGCTTGCGGTCGGCATCCAGTGCGCCATCGGCCTCGTCGCAGAACAGGGTCATGCAGCGCCGGCCGGACCGCGAACTCGGCATATCCGGGTTCTCGGCATAGTGGATCTCATGCCGATCACGGCATGAGATCCACACCCGTTCGCCGCCGCTCATCAGCGCGACGCTCTTGGCGTTGCCTGACTCGCTGTCGTGCACCTCGATGTCGAACCCCTCGCGTGCCTCGCCCTTCGCCGTTTCGACCTGGGTGCGGATCGCCACCGTGAAGCGGGCGCCGTAACACGCCAGCAGCAGGTCGTTGGCCAGGCCCGACAGTGCGGGGCCTGCGTCTTCGATGGCCAGCGCGATCAGGCCGTCGTGGCTCATGCAGCGCGCGAACAGCAGCCAGTCGGCCAGCTGACTCTGCACACGGTCGATGTGCTCGCCGAGCGCAGAACGCCGTGCCTCGTGGCGCGAATGCTCGGCGTCGGCGGCCTGGCGCTTGTGCACGTCCGCCAGCGCAGCGGAGTGGGCGCGTTCCGCTTCCTCGAGGCTGCGCTGGGCCGCTGTGACATGCGCCGCCGCTTCCACCAGCCGTTGCGCGTCGAATCGTGGCGGCAGCGACGCCAGCATCTGTTGGATGGCGACGGTTTCGGCGCGATGCGCCTCGCGCCGAGCTTGCCTCTGCTGCGCGGATGCTTGCAGTCCGCCGGCGATGGCCTGCCGCTCGGTCCGCTCATCGTCCGATTCGCGGATCGACTCGACCAATTGCAAGGCCTTCACTTCCTCCTGCAGTGCCGCGTGGTCCTCCTCGGCGCGTACCAGCTCCGCCTTGCGCCCGGCCAGCCCGCTCAGGGCGGTCTCCCTGCTCGCTGCGGCGGCGACACGCCGCTCGGCGTCCCGAAGCCCATCCGCGGCACCCTGGCGCTGCGCCGCCTGCCGCTCGAGCGGCTCGATTTCGCGCAGCACCTGCGCGCGTTCTTGCGCAAGACGTTCGACCTCGCCGCGCGCCGATGGCATCAAGGCGGCGGCCTCGCGGGCGTCGCCCAGCAGCTGGCAGCGGCCTTGCAGCGGCAGTCCACTGCAGGGCACCGACCCGACAAGGCCGAACCGACGCGCAAGTTCCTGCGCCCGCAATGCAGCCTTTCCCGCCGCCTGCTCGATCGCGCCGAGCCGTTGCATTGCGTGGCTGCACGCATCGCGCGCCCGTGTCGCCTGCTCGACCCCGACTCGCGCCTGCGCCATGCGCGCTTGCCATGCGGCGAAGACTCGCCGGGCGAGTGGCAGTCGACGCTCCGCGCGGGCGACACGCGCCGCGTCGGCCACAAGCGCGGCGCAGCGACGCAGCCGGACCTCCGCGGCCTCGCGGCGCGTCCTGGCGCTTGTGATCCGCTCAGCGACCCGCTGATTCAGCCGTTCGGTCCGCTCGCGCAGGTCGTCCTGCAGTCGTTGCCACTCGGCTTCGGATCGCTGCAGGGTCGCCGCAGCCAGGCGCAGGCGGTCTTCGAGCCGCGCGCGCTGCTCACCGATCGCGGTCGACCGCGACTGCTCGGCCAGCAGGCGAGCGTGGGCCAGCCGGGCCGCATCGCATCCGCTGCGCGCCGCGTCGCGGGCCTTCACCGCCGCGGCCACCGCCTGATCGGCGCCGTGCAATTTGGTGAGGTCGGCCTTCACCCGCGCCTCGTCGACGGCCAGTTCGGACTGCCGCATCCGCAGTGCGCTCAATCCCGCCTTCAGTCCGCGAACGACCTCCTGCGCACGGCTTCCGAGTCGCCCGATCTCGTCCAGGCCGAGCAGGTCGGCGAGCAGCCCTTTGATCTCGGCGTTGCGGTACTGGCTCAGGTGGCGCCGACCCTGCGCCGCGAACACCGAAGTGACGAAGGTCTCCGCGCTGCCACAGATCGACTCCACGCAACGGGTGTAGCTGTCGCAGCGGCCGTCCGACACGGTGCCGTCGGCGATCACGGCGGGCCGCCACGCGCCGTCATCCCAGGCGAACAGATACGCCTCGGTCCGGCGCCGGCCGCCGGACCGTATCACCAGCTGCGAGCGGTAGCGCCGCCCGTCCATCTCCCACACCAGCGTCTTCTCGCTCTCCGGCAGCACGACATGCTCGTAGTACGAGAAGCCGCCGGGTGTGCCTGTCGACGCCCGCGACGGCATCAGCAGGTAGGGGTGTTAGGTTGCATTCGCCAGTGTCAACGCCCTTGGACTCAGCGGCCACCCGGCCTACAGTGATCTCACGCCCGGGTAGCCCAAGCCTCTCTCAGAGGCGAGTAGCCCCGCCGCGTCCCGCGTTACGAGCAATGCCACAGGAGGTCGCGGAGATGGTCGCGCGCCGACTTCGCATTTCATTCAGTACTTCGACGTTGACACGGCTTCGCCAGATGCCGGCCTGCGACACGCTCGCGCTGCTGGCCACCTACCTCAAGCCTGACCCGACGTATCGGCCGGTCAAGGATGATCGCAGCGCGCGCTGGCACCTGAGTACCGGCCGCGGCGAATTCGAGATCGTGACCACGGGCTCGAAGTGGTACGACACACGCGCGAAGCGCGGCGGGGGTGGAGCCATCGACCTGGCGATGTACCTCCTGGACCTGTCGTTCGTGGACGCCGTCAAGTTCTTGATGCGCAAGGTAGAGCGCCATGGTGCAGATCATCCGCAAGGCATCGCTGCCAACCGCCGATGAGGTGCCCGGGCGAGCACGCGACGCTGCCGAACAAGCGGCTGCCGTCGCGGTTCGCGAGCCTCGCCCAAGCGGGTTTCCGCTTCTGTTCACCAAGCACTGGCAACTGGTCGAACCGGCGGTGGCCTTCCTGCACGAGCACTCGATCCAGCGCGCCCATACTGACGACACGCTGAGGACCTACGCCGAGATCCTTTACGACTGGTTCGAGACACTCGAGCAGAACGATATCCCGTGGGAGACGGCCGACGGCGTCGACCTCGTGGCCTATCGGAACCGGATGATGTCGCAGTCAAGCGCACACACCGGCCGACCGTTCCGCACCTCCACCATCAACCATCGTGTTCGCGGCGTACTTCGGTTCTACGGGTGGGCGGTTCGCGCGCGTTGGTTGAGCACCTCGCCGCTGGCGGAGCCGGCACGCGATCTCCGCCTCGCGCGCCAGCACCGATCGACACGAGCCGGTCACACCCCGACCTACGAGCGCAGCCTGTTCATCCTTCGACAGTACGAGGCGTTGCCCCGGCCGTTGGTCTCCGAGCAGGCGCGTGAACTCCTTGCGGCGCTCGCGCCGCCCTACGACCTGATGGCACGTTGGCAGCTGTATACGGGCCTGCGCATCAGCGAGTTGCTGCGCCTCGGCACCAGCGACATTGACGACATCGACCCCCGCTCTGCGCCAGCCACGCCGCATCGCGCCATCGAGGTCATCCGCAAGGGCCGCAAGCCCGGCCACGTGGTCGTGCCGGCCAGCCTGCTCGACGAGACCGACGGTTACGTGAGCGGCCATCGTCTCGCCTGGCTTGCACGCGCACGACGCAGAGGCCGGATCGCCACGCCCATGGCGCTGTTCATCAACGCACGCGGAAGTGCCGTGGGCAAGAACGCCTACCAGCGAGCCGTGCGCCAAGCGGGCCGTGTCTGCGGCTTCAAGGCCACGACGCACCTGATGCGGGCCACCTTCGCCTGCATGATGCTGACCCGGCTGGAGCAGCTGGCCGCCCGAGGCGCCCAGGTCAACCCGCTGCTGGTCGTGAAGGTGCTGCTCGGGCACGAGCGCATCGAGACCACCGACGGCTACCTTCGTGCAGTGGCGGTCGACCCGTGTGTCCTCAAGGACGCGCTCGACACGCTGCTTGACCAGACAAGCGCGCCATGAGGTCACCCGGCAAGCGCATCCACCGGAACCTGTCGCAGGGGTCCGCGGCACCGCCGACGCATGACGCACATCAAGCCCGCATCGAAGCCCCTCGTGTGGTTCGCCGGACGGTCATCGACTTCTCTTCGTTGGGCCTGCCGGAAGAGGTGCGGCTTGCGCTGGCGCTGGCGTTCTGGGGCCACCTGGGAGCCCGGCCGCCGCGCGGCATCAAGTCTTGCTGGACCTGGGTGTTGACCTTCAGCCGCTTCGCGAGCGAATCGGGAGCGGTCAGATCGCTCGCGGACCTGGACCGTCGGATGCTCCTGCGCTACGTCGAATGGCTCAACGCGCGACGGCGCGCTGACGGCGCAACATGGGCGATCTCCACGCGGAGCGCGGCCTACAGTGCGTTGCGCCAGCTGCTGCGCTGGCTCGAGCGCTGTCGTCCCGATCTCGTCAGCCGCATCGACTACCCCTTCACACCCTTCCCGGGCCGGGGCAGCGACCGGCCCCACGCGCGACGCCGACGGCGCGCGAGCTGCGCGCGATCCTGCGTGCATGCGAGGCAGACATCGCTGCCGTGCGGGAGGTCCGCGCTTCGGCCGCCGCGCAACGCGCTGCGGACGGCGACAAGCCGGGCTCCCTGGGCTGGTTGCTGGTGGAGGTCGATCAGCGCTTCGCCGGCATCGTGCCCAGCAGCCTCGAGCTGCAACGGTGCGGCAACCATCCGCTGCAATTGGCGGTGCGCCGCTGGGGTGGTGCCAAGCAGATCGAGCCGTGCCTGTACCCGCGCGCCGTCTCGTTGCTGCCGTACTACCTGGCCATCCTGATCCACGCGGCCGGCAATCCCGAGCCCATCGCCGAACTCGGGCGCGACTGCCTCCAGGACGTCCCGCTGTTGGAGAACTGCCAGGCGTTGGTCTGGTTCAAGGCGCGCGCCGGACGTCTGCAGCGACGCAGCTTCGAGCGCGACGCGCCGTTCGAGCCACCGGCGCTGGTGAGGGACCTTCTCGCCTGGAACGAGCGCCTGCGGCCGCTGGCGCCAGCGGCACAACGCGACCGCCTCTTCATCTTCAAGGGGCTGCGCACGGTGAACGCGATGTCCACCATCACGGTCCACCACCTGCTCGGCGAGTTCTGCCAGCGACACGGCCTGGCGGCGTTTTCGCTGGCGAGCATCCGGCCGAGCGTGCTGTCCAGCTTCTACCGCGCCAGCGGCGACCTGCTTCGAACGCGGGCGGTGGCCAACCACGCCAGCATCGCGACGACCGTTCGCTATGTCCAGACGCCGATCGTCCGGCAGCAGAACCATGCGCGCATGGCCGCATTGCAGGGGGCCTTCATTGAGCATCTCGCCGCACCGCCTGCCATCTCGCCTGCCACGTCGCCTGCGCCGGTGGTCGCGGCCTTGCCGTCGAGCGCAGATGTCCCGCCGGGCAAGACGGTCTCGCTGTTCGGCTTCGACTGTACGGATCCGCTGGCCGGCACCGCGCCCGGCACACGCCGGGGCGAGATCTGCACCAATTTCATGGGCTGCTTCACCTGCCCGAACGCGGTGATCCCGCCGGAGCCGCGCACGATGGCCCGCCTGCTTCAAGCGCGCGACCACCTGCGCGCCGCGGCACTGACGCTGCATCCGGCGCGCTGGCAAGTGCTCTACGCGTCGCAGCTGCGCATCCTCGAGGATGACATCCTGCCACGCTTCAGCACACGGGAACTCGCCGCGGCCGAGCCGCTGGTGGCGCAACTTCCGCCGCTGCCGGACCTGCGGTGAGGTCGCCGCCGTGCCCGCCCCGCAGCGCCAGACCGACGACAGTCCCGTCGCCTGCGCTCAGGCGCGAACCGGCGACCGCGCGTGGTTCCTTGTCGAGTCGAAGTGGGAAGACCCCGTCTGGGTTCTGGCGCCGGGCAACGCCCTGGAAGAGCGGCAGCCTGTGCGCTTGCGCTGGGACTTCAAACTGCAGGATGGGCGACGCTTCACCGATCAGCGCCACGCCGCGCTGCTGGAGACCAGCAGGCAACTCGTCGCCCTCATCCGATCGCGCTCGCTTTCCACCGGACTGCCACTGCGGCCGAGCACGGTCGCGCAATACTTTCACACGCTGCGCTGCCTGCTCCAATGGATGAGCGGCGAGGGTTTCAGCCGCTTCTCGCTGCTCGACCCGCCGGGATTGCTGCAGTTCCAGCAGTGGCTGCGCTCGCGCCCTTTGGCGGGCAGGTCGCCGCAGCGTGCGCCGGGAACCCTGCAACGACACCTATACCTGCTCGCGTACTTCCAGCGGTTCCGCGACGAACTCGACGACTGCCTGAGCTTCGACCCCTTTGCCGGAAGCGATCATCGCCAGCTCGCCGGCGCTCACAACGGGCTGCGCCGACCTTGGCCCTACACACCCGACAGCGTCACCGTGCCCTTGGTGCAGGCGGCGATCGACATCGTCACGCGCGACGCTCCCGCCGTCCTGCGCGCTTGGGAGACGTATCGGAAGGCTGTGGCTGGCGGTCGCGGCTCCGATCACGCGCACACCGGACGGGCGACACGCGCACTCCAGCGTGCCAGCGCCGGCATGGCCGATGCGGACTCCTCCGTGCGGTCGGTCCGCGAACTCGTCCGGCGCACCGACTTGCTCTACGCCGCCTGCTTCGTCGTCATCTCCTACCTGGTCGGCCCGCGCGTAAGCGAGATCCTGCATTTGAAGGCCGGCTGCGTGCAGCGTCGAAGCGCCGAGGGCGCCAGCGAGCCCGTGACCGTGATCGTCGGGGCGATCTTCAAGCGCCAGTCGGGCTACCACGGGCGCGCCCACGAGTGGGTCGCCCCGCCCGCCGCGGTGCAGGCGGTGGCGGTACTCGAAGCGCTGTCCGCCGGGCACCGCGCCGTCGCCGGACGCGAAGAGCTCTGGCTGCGCCGCTGGCGCGGCAATGGCGCGACCGAGTGGCATGAGCTTGAGCCCGAGCGGCTGGAGATTCCATCGACAGCAAGGGTCAGCATCCAACTTGGGCGCTTCGGCGCCTGGCTTGGCCTCACCCACGAGGCCGGCCGTGGAAGCTAACCACACATCAGGGCCGCAAGACCTTCGCCAGGTTCGCGGCGCTTCGTGATCGCACGTGCCTGTTCGCACTGGCCCAGCAGCTGGGTCATCGCGAACGGGCCGAGACCGACAACGGCTACGCCGGGTCCGACTACCGGCTCAACCAGGAGATCGACGCCGAGATCCTGGCGCAGTCGGTCAATGCCTGGGAGCACATGCTGGCGGCACCCGGCCTGGGCGGACGAGCCGGCGAGGAGATCGTGGCGAATCGCCCGCGCTTTCGGGGCAAGCGCATCAAGGAAGACCTCGCGAGCTATGCGCGCTTGCTGGTCGACGCGGGACTCGTGCTCGGTGTCTGCGACTGGGGCTTCTGCGTCTATCGCGAGGAGTACAGCGCCTGCCTCGGCAACGCGGCCGGCCCGAACCCTGCCCGCCGCGAGCCCTCGACCTGTGCACGCTGCCAGAACTTCGTGGTGTCCGAGCAGCACCGCCCCTACTGGGCCATCCAGGTTCACCGTTGCCAGGAGCTTCTGGATGAGCCCGCGCTGCCGTTGCAGACCCTGCGCATCGTTCGTGCGCGGCTCGACGAGGCTCGCTCCCTGGTCCGGGCGATCGACTGCGGGAGGAAGGAATCATCATGACGAAGCAGCCTCCCGGCGGGGTCAAGAGCACGTCGGCGCAGCGATTGCGCGAGGCGCTGGCAACCATGGTTCAGCAGCAAGGCAATGGCGCTTCGCCGTCGGCGCTGACCGCCACCACCTTGTGCGAGCTGGCCGGCATTTCCCGCAACGCGCTGTACCGCTACCACCCCGACGTCGTGCAGGCGTTGCACGCAGTCCAGCAGAAGCACCGTCCTCGAATCGATGGCGACAGGCAAGCAGCACAGCGGCTGCGCCAGGACAATGCCGTCCTGCGCGAACAGATCGCCAAGATGGTAGCGCTGGTCGACCACTACTTCGCGGCGTGGCAGGAGACCCGCCTGCTGCTGCAGCGGCGCGACCGCGAGCTGGCCGAGTCGCGCCGCGATGCCAAGGTGCGCGTGGTATCGATCGCGCCGGAGCACCGCGGCGGCTGACCGCAGCGCGCGCGCCTGTGAACGCCTGAAGTCGCGCCGCCCTGCGTCACGGGTCATCCCGCGACGAGGACTTCCTCCGCAGCCTGCGCCTTCATTGCATCGAGGTCGATCACGACATCGGCCATCGCGGTCAGCTCCGGCGTCTGCGAGACGAAGTACTCGCGCTCGTAGCCACCCAGGCGCAGCACCTCGCGCTTCATCGCCATGAACATGCGTTTGCGGTCGGGATCGAGCGCACCGTCGGCTTCGTCGCAGAACAGCGTCGAGTACCGGCGCCCCGTGTGCGTCGCCAGGTACAAGGCGATGGCGCGCGTCAGGCAGGCCTCCACCCAGGTCCGTTCGCCGCCACTCATCAGGCCCATGCTCTTGGCATCGCCGGTGGAGCCGTCGTGCACGACGATGTCGAAGCCTTCCTTCTGTTCGCCCTTGCCGCTTTCGAGCAGCGTGTGGATTGACACCGTGAAGCGGGGTCCGTAGCAGGCCAGCAGCAGCTCGTTGGCCAGGCCGGACAGGGCCGGCCCGGCGTCGTCGATCGCCAGCGCGATCAGCCCGTCGTTGCTCATGCAGCGGGCGAACAGGATCCAGTTCGCGAGTTCGTGCTCGACCTTCGCGCAGCGTGCCTGGACCCTTTCGCGGCGGGCGACGAGTGCCACCGACTGCTTGCCGAGTTCCACCTGCGCCTGCGCGTCGCGAGCGGCCTCCAGCAGCGAGCGCTCGGCCGTCGCGAGCGCGCCGCGCGCACCCGTCACCGCCTCGGCAGCGGCCTTGAGCGGACACTCGTCGTAGACCGCCGGCAGCTCCACCAACAGGCGCTCGATCCGGGCCAGTGCCGCGGCGGATCGCTGCTGCTGCCTCTGCAGCTGCTGCGCGATGGCCAAGCGCGAGGCCGCGACCTGCCCGCGCTCGGCCTGCTCCTCGGGGGTCTGCACGACCTGCATGGTCGGCGACCCCAGGGCAGCAAGATCGCGATCGATATCGGCCAATGTGGCCTTGGCCTGCGCGCACGCCTGCTCCCTCGACGCGAGTACGGCCATGCGGTCGACGCGCTCGCGTGCAGCACGCTCACGATCCTCTGCCCAGGCCAATGCCTGCGGGGCACCGGCAAGCGTTTCGTGTCGCCGGCGCGCCTGGTTCAATTCTCCCTGGACCTGCTCCTGCTCGCGGGCACAGCGCGCCACCTGGGTCCGTGCGTCGGGCATGAGGGCTTGCGCTTCGCGCGCATCGCCGAGCAGCTTGCAGCGCCCTTGCAGATCGCTGCCCGAACAAGGCACTTCGGCGGTGAGGACGAAGCGATGGGCAAGCTCCTGCGCCCGAAGCACCGCTTTGCCCGCGTCGCGTTCGATGCCGGCCAGCTTCTGTTCCGCGAGACGGACAGCGCCTTGGCATTGGGTCAGCAACTGGATCTGTTGGCGACCCGCCTGCGTACGCGCCCGGCGCACTTCGTGCGCGCGCTGCGCCAGCGCCAGCCGCCGGACCGACCGGCCGACCGCATCCATCTCGCCGAGCACCTCCAGGCAACGGCGCCGCGACTGCGCCAGCGACTGCCGCCGCGACTGCTCTTGCTGTTGGCGCGCGCCGATGCGCTGCTCCAGGCGTTCCAGCCGCTGCACTTCCGCGAGGTCCTGGGCCCGCAGTGCCTCTGCCGACTGGCCAGTCATGTCGAGCTCGGCCTGCCGTTCGGTCGTGAGCTGGGCACGTCGCGCCTCGATCGCGCGGGACTGCTCGCGCTCGGCCGACAAGCGGGCGTGCCGCTCGAGCGACTCGTCCAGCCCAGCCTGGGCCGCCCGCTTGGCGACTTCGGCACCGGCCACCCGCGAGTCCGCGCCGCCGAGCCGTTGCCTGGCGGCCTCGACCGCCGCGATCTCGTCGGCCAGGCCGGACTGCTCCTGCCGAACTGCGACCAGTCCCGCCTTCAGCAGGCGCGCGACTTCGGCGGCCTTCTGGCCGATGGCGCGAATCTCTTCCTGGCCCAGCAGATCAGCCAGCAGCGTCTTGATCTCGCCATTGCGGTAGGTGTTGAGCTGGCGCTTGCCCTGGGAGGCGAATACCGACGTGAAGAAGGTCTCCGGGCTGCCGCAGATGCACTCGACGCAGTGGGTATACGACTCGACGCGTCCGTCGGATACCGTGCCATCGTCGACACGCACGGGCCGCCATTGCCCATCGTCGTCCAGTCCGAGCAGGAATGCCTCGGTCTTGCGGCGGCCACTCATCCGGATGACGATTTGCGATCGGTAGCAGCGGCCTTCGTGCGCCCAGGTCAGGTCCTTGATGCTCTCGGGAAGGTAGACGTGGTCGTAGAACGTGAAGCCGCCAGGCCCCGCAGTCGCCGCCCGGCTGGGAAGCAGGTTGTAGGGCGTGAGGTTGTCCATGATCGTCGTCTTGCCGCTGCCGTTGGCACCGGCAATGGCGATCAACTCGGCACCGTCCGTCAGGCGCTCGAGGTCCAACGTGAGCTCTTCCAGGCCAAGGCCATCGCGGATGCCCCTGAAGCCTTTGAGGGTGAGTTTGAGAGGTTGCATGGCGGTCCTGTGGGTGAACGCCAACAGGTTCGCACGCGCATGCCGTCCGTCAAGACCGACCGAATCGCGGTCCTCTGGGCTGTCGCTCTGCAGGCCCCGAATCGTCCCGGCGTTTCAACGGTGCCCCCGCGCGCAGGTCATGGCGGCACACAGCCGCTCCGGCCGCGCCCATCGCGTGCATCTGAGTCACACACTGGCCATCCCTACAACTACGATGCGGACACTACCGCTGTCACCAGAACGTGTACCCTGCTCTTGGAGCTTCCGCTTCTGAAGCCGCAGATCGATGACTTCGACTCCACTGACTCGGGGCATCGAGTCCGTTGATTGAAGACGGAGATGCCCCTTCAAATCTCAGTCAGCTTGGCTCGGCGCCTCGGGCTAACGGCACCCATAGTTCGCAAAGACAATCTCATGCCGACTGTCATCTCCAACGCTACCGTCGTCACCCTCGGCGAGGTCACTGCTGAGTCAGTCCGTGCGGTAACGAACCTGCGCGTAGCGCCAGAGCAAGAGGGGTACGTTGCCAGCAATGCGGTGTCGATAGCGCAAGCCTACTTTCACAGAGAAGCTTGGTTTCGGGCAGTCTACGCAGAGGACGTTCTCGTCGGATTTGTCATGCTGCGCGACAACACTCTCTTGGATACCGATGGACGAAGGTCTGAGATCTCGCTGTGGAGATTCATGATTGATCAACGGTTCCAGAAGCTTGGCTACGGTCGACGCGCACTTGAGCTCGTTCTGGCGCACGCGAGATCCAGACCCGGAATCACATCGATCCAAACGTCGTATGTCGTTGGGCCCCACGGACCAAGAGACTTCTATCTCGCGTCTGGCTTCCGGCACACCGATCAAGTCAAACCGAACGGCGAGGTATGTCTGACTTTCGACTTTGTGTAGTAGTTGTCGGGTGAGCCGGGGCCCCTCTACGGATGCACGCAGTTGGCGCCCAATGCCAATTCGGATGACATCGGCGGCAACCGACTCGGCGGACTCCGAAGCCGTCGTCCAACACGCGTGACGGCTTCCCATGTTGACACCTCGAGGTCCACATAAGGGGTGCAGGTTGTCCATCACGGTGGTCTTGCCGCGCCCATTGGCGCCCGCGATAGCCACGAGCGCGGCGCCGGGCGCCAGGCGCTCGAAGTCCAGTTCCAGCACGTCCCGGCCCATGCCGTCGCGGATGCCGCGAAAGCCTTTGAGCATCAGCGAATGGACTCTCATGCGTGTGCTCCCGATGAAACCTCGAGGCAGTCTCCTGCCGGCTCTAACTCCTTCAAGTCGCTCGCCCCTTCGCCTGCGGAACGCTGCGCATCGACCTCTGCCGCCGCGTCCAGCTCGGCCAAGGCAGCGTCCACGATCTGCTGCGGCTCGCACGCCGCGAGCTCGTCGAGACACGCCCACAGCGGTTCGGGTCGCGCGCCGACCACGCCGGCCCAGGCCACCACCTTGTCCCGCATCGCGCCGGCCTGACCGATACCGCCGGATCGCACGCGCACCACCGGCACGATGCGCCCCTCGAACTGCACGCCCGCCGCGCCGGCCAGCAGTTCGCGCATCACGGCACGGTCGACGTCGTTGCGCTCTTCTTCGGGCACGCTCCAGCGCAGGCGCACCCAGGCCCCCTCGACCGGCTGCGCCGCGAGCGCAGCGCGCAAAGCGCCGAGGTCGGGCTTGCCGTCGAAGCTGATGTCGACCGTGCGCCGCGCCGGCATCACTTCCAGGCGGCATGCGGCGGAGTCGGGGCCGACGTGCCAAAGCAGGAAGCCCTTGTCGCCAGCCTCGCCGTGGTGGAACCGGCCGATCGACCTGCGTAGGCAATACAGCGGCGGCCGATGCCATCGTCGCGTTCCCAGCACTGGTGGCGGTGAATGTGCCCCAGCAGCACCGCCTGCGCGCCCGCATCGAACAGGCTGCCGGTCGTGAACTCATGGTCGAAGCTGGCCATCGGCACGCCATGCTCGGTGGTGCAACCGAACACCGTGCCGTGAGACACGAGCAAGGTCGGCAGGCCAAGCTGGCGCGCCATCGCGTGGCTCGGTGCGAGCCCACGCAGCAGCGCCGCGACATGTTCGCCGGTCGCGCCGGCGGCGTCGGCGGCTCCGAGAGCCGCTGCGACCGCCGCACGGTTGACCGAGGGCAGGCATGAGAAGAGCGCTACCAGCCCCTCCGGCAGCGCGTCGAAGCACCACCCCGGTGACACCACCCAGTCGCCCGCGGCGGTCAGGCCCACCTGCCCGATCCGATCAGCCACGTGCACGGCATGGCGCCCGCCCAACTCCCTGAACACCGACAACGTGCCCGGCGGCTCGTGCGACCAGGTGCCTTGAAGCATCAGAACGGGGCAGTGGTCCGCCAGCCGTCGAACCCGCGACACGAGGGCCACCGCCGACGGCGAGTGCAGATCGAGCGCGTGGTCGGTGCTGTCGCCCGAAATCACGGCCACGTCGACATCAAGTTCCGCGGCACGCTCGATCGCGGCGCCAAAGCACCGATCCGACTCGGCCAGGTTGCGCGGCCCGTAGTGCAGGTCGGAGAAGTGCGCCACCCGCAGCGCCGAGCGCGGAGTCATGACGCCTCCCGCAACGCCGCGGCAACCTTGTCGGCGTAGCCCGGCGCGTCGTTGCGGTGGCGGTCCAGTTCGTCCCAGGCCCGGCGCCGGCCCTGCGGGTTGAGTTTCCAGCCCGGCCCCCAGCGCCGCGCCGCGTAGGCCTCGAAGTCGGTGGCGGAGACACCGAGCTCGCTGGCCAGGGCCAGCACCTTGTCCAGCGTGGGCTCGCCGCGAGACCGGGCCATTTCGGCGTCCGCGGCTTCGGTGGCCTGCACGGCAGCCCCGGCGGGTTCACCTTCGAGAACGCAGCAGGCCGCATGGGCCTGCACGACGACGGCCTCGTCGTCCTCGCGGTCGCGCAGCAGCGCACTCACGTCCACCGGCGCTTCTAGATCGATGATCCACTGCGGCACCCGCACCGCCCGGCCCTGCTCGTCGATGTGGCTCACTTCCGTCAGCCGCTTGGACAGGAAGAATGGCGTGCGCTGGCGGTCGAGAAAGCCCGAGATGCGCCCGCCGCGCAGGAACGCCACGGTCTCGAACTTCTGGATCGCCGCGTTCATCGCGTAGAAGCTGGTGGTGTGCAGTTCGAACGCGCTCAGCGAGCGGATGCCCGGCACGAAGAACAGGAAGCGGCCCGTCAGGTTGCATTCGCGCTGCTGGTACTCGTGGCAGGCCTCGGGCTCGCAGACGCCGCCATTGGCCTCGCGCATCACCGTCTTGCGTCCACCGAACAGGCGCACGGCGCGCCGCCCCTGAGCGTCCACAGGAACCGGCGCGTGGCACATGCAGCGCCGCACGCGGCCATCGGGCGCGTATTCCGACCAGTAGCGCTTGTCGTGCGTTCCCCAGGCCGCCAGTTCGTGCGGCATCACGGTCTGCCAGTGGTCGGACGGGAACACCACGGGGAAGCGATACAGGTGCAGCCCCTCGCCGCGATCCTCGCCGTAGGCCTCGATCAGCTCGCCCGCCAGCGCCGGGTTGCCGAAGTCCTGCGCGCGCACGGTGAACCAGGGCACATTGCGCGGCACCAGCGGGTTCTTCAGCTGAGGCAAGGCCTCGGCAAGCGCCTGCTCGATGCGGTCGAACGAGTGGCCGTCGCGCAGTCCGCGCTCGTAGATTTCGCAGGCACGCGGCTCGCCCGCGGCGCGCTTGGTCAGCACCTTGATGCCGGCGCGGATCTTCCCGGCAGTGGGGATGCGGGCGGGCGCCTGTCCGAGCAAGGTGGTCGGAGTCGAGGGGCCGCCATGCAAGGTGACGGTGGGCAATGCGGATGCGGCGGTCATGGCGGCGCTCCTTGGCGAGGCGTGCACCGGGACATCCCGGCGAGTTCATGCTCTCGCGGAAATCCGCCGCCTCAAGTGCG
>NZ_AZSN01000057.1:0-23174 GCF_000576225.1 Methylibium sp. T29-B
ACGAGCGCCCGGCACACACCGCAGCCACCGCGTCGGCGGTGTGCGCCAGCAGGGTGGCCAGCGGGAGGGACGGCGGTACAGGAGCGCTCACGGCCGCGCAGTGTAGGCGGCCGCCGGCCGCGCCAGGCCCGGCCGGCTCAGCGGCGCTCAGGCACGGTCACCGAACGACGAGGCGATCTGGGAGTCCGGCCCGCGGTCCGGTGTGGCGGCCTGGAGGGCGGCAGCTGGCCGGAAGCCGAACAGGCTGGCGATCAGCCGCGTGGGCAGCTCATGGACCGCCGCATTGAAGTCGGAAACCGCATCCTTGAAGACACGCCGCGTGAAGGCGATCTGGCGTCGGTTTCCTGCAGGTCGCTCAACAGCGTGACCACGCGCTCCAGCGTCGCCTGCGTGTCGAAGCGATCGACGCGCGTCTCGACCAGCACGCGCAACGGCCGCAGCGCCCCTTCGAGCACCTGCTCGGCGAGTCCGAGGCTCTGGATCGCGCCGGCACTGGTGGGCCGCCCCTGGGCGTGGTCGGCCGCGGCCTGGGCCTGCCGGGTCGCGGCCATCACGGTCTGCAGCATCGCGACGCCCACCGCGTCGCCCATCGCCGGCCGCGCCTCGTCGCTGGCCAGCAACTCGGTGAGCTCGAAGGCCAGCGCCTGGCGGCGACGCAGTTGGGCGTCGATCGGCACCCAGCTCGCACCGACCGCGCTGCGCAGGCGCACCAGCCGGTTGTAGGCCCCGACGCCCCAGAACAGCAGCAGGGCCAGCAGCGCCAGGAGGACGGTGCGCGTCGTGCTCATCGGGAACGGGCGGGGGCCGGCATGGCTGCCGACTCTACGCCAGCCGTCGCGGCCGCCGCGGCGTGCGTCGTCAGGCGCCGGCGCACCAGGCCTCGTAGCCCTTGCGCCGCAGCTCGCAGGCCGGGCAGGCATTGCAGCCGTAGCCCCAGGCGTGGCGCACGCTGCGGTCGCCGAGGTAGCAGCTGTGGGTGTGCTCGAGGATCAGCTCGTTCAAGGCGCGGCCGCCCAGGCGATCGGTGAGCGCCCAGGTCCGGGCCTTGTCGAGCCACATCAGCGGCGTTTCTATCGTCATCGGCGTGGCCATGCCCAGGCTGAGCGCGACCTGCAGCGCCTTGAGTGTGTTGTCGCGGCAGTCAGGGTAGCCGGAGTAGTCGGTCTCGCACATGCCGCCGACCAGCACGCTGAGGTTGCGCCGGTAGGCCACGGTGGCCGCGAAGCCGAGGAACAGCAGGTTGCGCCCCGGCACGAAGGTGCTCGGCAGGCCGTTGGCCTGCATCTCGATCGCGCGCGCCGAGGTCAGCGCGGTGTCGGAGATCTGGCCGAGCAGACCGAGGTCGAGCACGTGGTCGTTGGCCAGCCGGCCGGCCCACAGCGGGAACGACCGCGCGATCGCCTCGCGCACCTGCACGCGGCATTCGAGTTCGACGACGTGGCGCTGGCCGTAGTCGAAGCCGATGGTCTCCACGTGCGCGTGGTGCTCCAGCGCCCAGGCCAGGCAGGCGGTCGAGTCCTGGCCGCCGGAGAACAGGACGAGGGCGCCGCGCGGATCGAGGCTCATGCGCCGATCAGGTGCGGACCTCGCCCTGCCCGAACACCACCCACTTCATCGAGGTGAGCCCCTCGAGGCCCACCGGCCCGCGGGCGTGGAATTTGTCGGTGCTGATGCCGATCTCGGCGCCCAGGCCGAACTCGAAGCCATCGGCGAAGCGCGTGCTGGCGTTGACCATCACGCTGGCCGAGTCGACCTCGCGCAGGAATCGCATCGCGTTCGGGTGGTTCGTGGTCAGGATCGCGTCGGTGTGGTGCGAACCGTAGCGGTTGATGCGGGCGATCGCCTCGTCGAGCGAGTCGACCAGCTTGATGCTGATGACAGGCGCCAGGTACTCCTCGGCCCAGTCGGCCTCGGTCGCGTCGACCAGCTTCGCGCCCGGCACCGCGGCCAGCAGCGCCTTGGCGCGCGGGCCGCAGCGCATCTCCACACCCTTGGCCGCGAACACCGCGCCGATGCGTGGCAGGAAGGCCGCCGCGACATCGCGGTGCACCAGCAGCGACTCGGCCGCATTGCAGGGGCTGTACTTCTGGGTCTTGGCGTTGTCGGTCACGCGCACCGCGAGGTCGAGGTCCGCGCCGGCGTCGACGTAGACGTGGCAGTTGCCGTCCAAGTGCTTGATGACCGGCACCGTGGCCTCGGCGGCGATGCGCTCGATCAGGCCCTTGCCGCCGCGCGGAATGATCACGTCGACGTACTGCGGCATCGCGATCAGCCGGCCAACCGCGGCGCGGTCGGTGGTGGGCACCAGTTGCACGGCATCGCCCGGCAGCCCGGCCTCGGCCAGCGCGCGCGCCACCAGCGCCATCAGCGCCGTGTTGGAGTGCAGCGCCTCGGAACCCCCGCGCAGGATCGCGGCGTTGCCGCTCTTGATGGCCAGCGAGGCGGCGTCGATCGTCACGTTCGGCCGGCTCTCGTAGACCATGCCGAACACGCCCAGCGGCACCCGCATCTGGCCGACGGTGATGCCGCTCGGGCGCCGGCGCAGGTTCGTCATCTCACCGATCGGGTCGGGCAGCGCGGCGACCTGCTCGCAGCCTTCGGCCATCAGCGCGATCACCTTGTCGGTGAGGCGCAGGCGGTCGACCATCGGTGCGGCCAGGCCGGCGCGGGTGGCGACGTCGAGGTCGCGCGCGTTCTCCGCGGCCAGCCGCGCAGCCCCGGCCCGGATCTCGCGGGCCAGCGTCAGCAGCGCTGCGTTCTTGGCCGCCGTCGAGGCGGCGGCCATCGCCGTCGACGCGGCGCGTGCCGCGCTGCCCAGGCGGTCCATCAGCGCGATCACGGGGGTGGCGTCGGGTGCGTTCATTACCGGATTGTCGCAAAGCAGGGCCGGCCCTGCCGGTCCATCGGGCTCAGCTCAGCCACTGCGTCAACAGCAACCACAACGGCGCCGTGGCGGCGAAGGCCAGCGTCGAGATCACGATCGCTGCGGTGGCCTCCGCCTCGCCGCTGCGGTAGCGCTGCGCGAACATCAGCGCGTTCGAACCGGTCGGCATCGCCGCGGCCATGACGATCACCGCCAGCGCCAGCCCGCGCAAGCCCATGCCGTAGCCGACCGCGAGCACCAGCGCCGGCTGCGCCAGCAGCTTGGCCGCCGCCAGCAGCAGCGCCGGGCCCGCCGCGCCGCGAAGGCCGTAGTGGCCGAGCGACAGGCCGATCGCGACCAGACACAACGGCACGACCGCGGTGCCCAGCATCTGCAGCACCTCGTCGATCGGGCCGGGGATGGGCGCGCCCGTCAGGTTCCAGGCCATGCCGGCGAGCACCGGCAGCACGATCGGGTGGATGACGGTGTTGCGCGCCGTCAGCAGCAGCGTGCGCGACAGCGATGCCGGCGCGCCGGCGTCGCGCGCCATCGCGTGGGCGAGGTCGCGCTCGACCAGCAGCGTCAGCACGGTGAGCAGGATCAGCGCATGCAGGCTGACGATCGACAGGTGCAGCTGCAGGCCGATCTCTCCGAACAGCGCCGCGGCCATCGGGATGCCGAGCTGGGCGTTGTTGCCGAACGAGGCGGTGATGGCTCGCACCGCGGGCTGTGCCGCTGCAGCGGCGCGGCACCGGCGCTGCTGCAGGTACACCAACAGCACCCAGCCCACCACCGGCACGAAGAAGGCCCCCAGCGCCTGCCAGGGCAGCGTGCCCAGGTCGATGCGCGCCGTGGCACGGAACAGCAGCGCCGGCGCGAACACGTAGAACGCCGCATTCGACAGGATGCGCGCCGCCTCGCCGCCGGCGAACGGCTTGCAGCGGCCGGCCACCCAGCCGATGCCGATCGTCACGAAGATCGCCAGGAGCTTGAGGAAGATCAACGGAGACATGGATCGAGTATCCGGGAGCTGCGGAAGCGGTCGCGCATCACTCCGTCGTGAACTAGTCTTTCAAGACACAGCCAAGGAGGTTGCCATGTTCAAGCACCTGCTATTGCCGACCGACGGATCCAGCCCTTCCGAGGTGGTGGCCCGCAAGGCCCTGCAGTTCGCCAAGGAACAGCAGGCCCGCGTCACCGCGATCCACGTCGTGCCGACCTTCCATACGCTGACCTACCGCACCACGATGCTCGAGGACACCCGCGAGGAGTTCGTGGCCGAATGCAAGGCCCAGGCGAGCAAGTTCCTGGCCGAGGTGGAGCGCGCGGCACAGGAAATCGGGGTGCCCTGCCGCAGCCTGATGGTCACGCACGATCACCCCTACGAGGCGATCAACGACACGGCGGCGCAGTCGGGCTGCGACCTGATCGTGATGGCCTCGCACGGCCGCCGCGGCCTCAAGGGCCTGTTGCTGGGCAGCGAGACCCAGAAGGTGCTGACGCACGCCTCGGTGCCGGTGCTGGTGCTGCGCTGATCCCGAGTTGCGTTCACGTCCCCCGGTACGGGCCGGAGGACGCTTCGAACTGTCGCATCCTATCGAGTGCACCGAGCCGAAGCGCCCCAGCGACTTGACGGGGTTGAACGCGAGTTGGCATGAGCCGACTCACTGGTAGGTCGGCGAGATCGTGCTGTTGATACGAACGGATCCGCGCAGCTGTGGTGAGGTCACCGTTTCGCAGCGTTGCTCGAAGTCGGCGGCGAAGCGGTTCAACCGACCGGTGGAGTCGTAGCCGATCTCCAGAATGATGAATGAGCCGAACACCTCATTGCAGCCGCGGCCATCGCCATAGAAATCCACACCGTTGTGCCCGTTGCGAAAAGCGGCACGCCAAGCGTCGACATACGTTCCCGGCACCAAGGGCTCGCCGTTCGGGGAAGCCAGATCAATCGACCACCGGTGTGAAAGGTCAGGAGCTTCGAAGGAGGCGCGGAAGTATCCCGCCGAGTAGGTGGTCGACACCGTGCTGTCGACATCGCTGTACTTCGCAGACTCGCCCTGGGAGATGTAATCGCCGGTAGCGCCTCGAAATGAGATCGTGGTACGCGGTGGTTGGTCATCCCCGCCGCCGCCGCCGCATCCAGCCACAAACAACGTCGCGACCAGGCAAAGCACCTTCATTGCACGCCCCTGACGCACCTGCACCGTGCAAGCTGTCGACTTCATGATTTGGTGCCGGCGCGAACGCCGGACTTCTTGGCGGGCACCTTGGCCGCCCGCGGCTCGAACTCGAAGCCGACCTTGCCTTCCTTGGCGTCCCAGGCCAGGCGCGCCTTGAACTTGCGCCGCGTCTTGTTGGACACGAAGTTCTCCAGCAGCTCGGTCTTGCCTTCCTGCAGCAGCCGAGTCATCTGCTCGCGCGCCACCGGCTGCTGCAGGATGATCTTGCCGCTCTTGAAGTCGCAGGTGACGTGCGCGCCGACCGCGTGCTCGCAGACGTAGCTGCTGCCGTGCTCGTAGACATGCCCCTTGCACTTGGGGCAGGCGCCCAGGCTCTGCTGCGCCGAGAAGTCGACCGGCGTGCCGTCGCCTTCGCCCTTCTTGGCGTCGTCGCCGAAGTCGAACTCGAGTTTCCAGTTGGCGATCTCGTCGTCGTACGCCAGCTTGAGTTCGGCCGTGAAGGGCCAGCCGGCCTTGGAGCGGAAGCCTCGAGCGGGCCGATCTTCTTGTCGGCGATGAAGGACTCCACCTCGTCGAGCTCGAAGCTGCGCCCGCCGGGGATCTTGCTGATGCTGAAGCCGCAGCCCTCGGCGTCACCTGATTGCCCGGCACAGGTGAAGCGGCGGTAGTTCTCCTTCACGACGCCGCCGCATTTCGGGCAGGGCGTCTTCAGCGTCGCATAGTCACCGGGGATGGTGTCGCGGTCGTACTCCTTGGCCTTGGCGACGATCTTCTGCGTCATCGCGGCGATCTCGCGCATGAAGCGTCGCGGCTGAGCTTGCCCTTCTCCATCTCGGCGAGCTGGTACTCCCAGTTGCCGGTCAGCTCGGGCTGGGTCAGCTCCTCGACCTGCAGGCCGCGCAGCAGCGTCATCAGCTGGAAGGCCTTGGCGGTGGGGATCAGCTCGCGGCCGTCGCGGTGCATGTACTTCTCGAGGATCAGGCCTTCGATGGTCTGCGCGCGGGTGGCCGGCGTGCCCAGCCCCTTCTCCTGCATCGCCTCGCGCAGTTCGTCGTCGTCGATCAGCTTGCCGGCGCTTTCCATCGCCGACAGCAGCGTGGCCTCGGTGTAGCGTGCCGGCGGCTTGGTCTTGAGCGCGTTGACGTCGACACTCTCGGTGCGCACCACTTCGCCGGGCTCGACCGGCACCAGCGTGGCATCCGCATCTTCCACGTCGCGGCCATAGACGGCCAGCCAGCCCGGCTTGACCATCACCTTGCCGTGGGTCTGGAACCGATGTTCAGCGCTGCCCGCCTTGACGGTGGAGATGCGCGTCGTGACCAGGAACTCGGCCGGCGGGTAGAACACCGCGAGGAAGCGCTTGACCACCAGGTCGTAGAGCTTGGCCTCCACCTCGGTCAGGCTCTTGGGCGCCTGCAAGGTCGGAATGATCGCGAAGTGGTCCGAGACCTTGGCGTTGTCGAAGATGCGCTTGTTGGGCTTGACGTAGCCCTCCTTCACCGCCTTGCGGGCGTGCGCCGACAGAGCCTTCAGCGGCCCGGGCAGATCCTCGGCGGCGAGCATCTCCATCGTCTGCTTCACGACGCCGACGTAGTCTTCCGGCAGCGCCTTGCTGTCGGTCCGCGGGTAGGTCAGCACCTTGTGCTTCTCGTACAGCGCTTGCGCGATGCTGAGCGTGGTCTTGGCCGAGAAGCCGAAGCGCGAGTTGGCCTCGCGCTGCAGCAGCGTCAGGTCATAGAGCTGCGGGCTGCTCTGTGTGCTGGGCTTGGATTCCTCGGTCACGGTGGCCGGCTGGCCGCGCACCGCCTGCGCGATGGCCTGCGCATCGGCCTCGTTCCAGAGCCGGTCGGCGCGGCGCTCGGCATCGTCGTTCTTCTTCCATGCCGGGTCGAACCACTTGCCCTCGTACTCGCCGGCCTGGGCGGCGAACGTGGCCTTGAGCTCCCAGTAGTCGCGCGCCACGTGCTTGCGGATCTTCTCCTCGCGCTCGACCACGATGCTGAGCGTGGGCGTCTGCACCCGGCCGACGGTGGTGAGGAAGAAACCGCCGTCGCGCGAGTTGAAGGCCGTCATCGCTCGCGTACCGTTGATGCCGACCAGCCAGTCGGCCTCGCTGCGGCTGCGGGCGGCGTCGGCCAGGCCGCGCAGATCGGCGTCGGAGCGCAGGCGCTCGAAGCCGTCGCGGATCGCCTGCGGCGTCATGCTCTGAAGCCACAGGCGGCGCACCGGCTTGTCGATCGGCTTCTTCTCGGTGCCGGCGTACTGCACGATGAGGCGGAAGATCAGCTCGCCCTCGCGTCCCGCGTCACAGGCATTGATGAGCTCGCCGACGTCCTTGCGCTTGACCTGCTTGACCACCGCGTTGAGCCGGCTCTTGGCCTTGTCGATCGGTGCGAGATCGAAGTGCGGCGGGATCACCGGCAGGTGGGCGAAGCTCCACTTGCCGCGCTTCACGTCGTACTCCTCGGGCGCCTTGATCTCGACCAGGTGGCCGACCGCCGAGGTGACGACGTAGTGCTCGTTCTCGAAGTGATCGTCGTGCTTCTCGAACTTGCCGCTCGTGGGCGTCAGGGCCCGCACGATGTCTTGTGCGACGGAAGGTTTCTCGGCGATGACCAGTGCTTTGCTCATGTTCTCGATGTCGTTGTCGCCCGATCGCAGCGCCGTCCCGCACGCCAACGCGGCGGGGCGTCCCTACAATCCGGGCTCTCGCGCGCACGCGCTCACGCGCGCGCACCCATGATTCAATGTAGCCAAACTCGAACATGACGCAATCGACGCGCCGCAAGTCCGTCCCCGCCCCCCGGGCCGCCCCGACAGGAGGCCGCCCCCGCGAACCGCGACGGCCGGCGCATCCAGGTGCGGCGCTCCGGCGTGCACGGCAAGGGCGTCTTCGCGTTGCGGCCGCTGGCCAAGGGCGAGACGCTGATCGAGTACACCGGCGAGGTGATCGACTGGCCCGAGGCGCTGCGCCGCCATCCGCACGACCCCACCGACCCGCACCATACCTTTTACTTCAGCATCGATGAAGACCACGTGATCGACGCCAAGGTCGGCGGCAACGCGGCACGCTGGATCAACCACGCCTGCGCCCCCAACTGCGAGGCCGACGAGACAGACGGCCGCGTGTTCATCAGGACGCTGCGTGCCGTCAAGGCCGGCGAGGAGCTGTTCTACGATTACGGCCTGGTGATCGACGAGCGCTACACCCCCAAGCTGAAGAAGCAGTACGAATGCCGCTGCGGGCACAAGGCCTGCCGCGGCACCATGCTCGCGCCCAAGCGCTGACATCGTGCCCGACGCTGCCGTGCCTCCGCTACGCCGTGCCGTCGACGCGCCAGGCGCAGGCCTCGCGCCGCTGCGCTGGCCGCTCGAGGCGCTGTGGGCGCAGCTCGAGCCTTTGAGGCCCGGCCTCAGCGTCGAGGCACTGGTCGAGACCGACTCCACCAGCACGCGCCTGCTGGAGCGTGCCCGCAACGGCGACAGCGCGCCCTGCCTGTTGGTCGCCGAACGACAGACGGCCGGCCGCGGGCGGCTCGGCCGCACCTGGTTCTCCGACACCGGATCCTCGTCGACGGCCGATGGCCTGGGTTCGCTGACCTTCTCGCTCGGCCTGACGCTGGCCCCCGCGGACTGGTCGGGTCTGTCGCTCGCCGTCGGCGTGGCGCTGGCCGAGGCCCTGCATCCCCGCGTTCGACTCAAGTGGCCGAACGATCTGTGGCTCACCGACGAAACGGCCCCCGACACTCCGGGACGCAAGCTTGGCGGCGTACTGATCGAAACCGTCGCGCTGCCCGATGGCAGCCGGCATGCCGTGATCGGTGTCGGCCTGAATCTGACGCGCCCCGAAACGCGACCCGAGTTCACCCAGGCGCCTGCGGGCTGGCGCGAGATCGAGCCGCTGGCACGCGCGCCAGAGTTGCTGGCGCGGCTGGCCCCGCCGCTGTTCATCGCCCTGGGGGTCTTCGAACAACAGGGCTTCGCGGCCTTCACGGCGCGCTTCGCAGCGCGCGACGCGCTGGCCGGCCGTCCGGTGCAGACCACGGACCCCGGCGCCGAGCACGGCGTGGCCGACGGGGTCGATGCCCGTGGGGCACTGCGTGTGCGGACCGAACGCGGCGAGGAGTGCCTGATCCGCAGCGGCGAAGTGAGCGTGCGACCATGCTGAGGGCACTGGTGCTGGTGCTGCTGCTGGCCAACGCGGGCTTCTGGGCCTGGCGGCAGGGCTGGCTCGCGCCGCTGCACGGCGCGATCGGCGCCCGCCCCGAAGGCGAGCGCGAGCCCGAACGCCTGACGATGCAGGTCGATCCCGACCGCCTCCGCCTGATCCCGGCTGAAGCGGCCTCGACCCCTGCCGCCGTGGCAGCGAGCGCAGCGACCAGCCCCGCCTCTGCCCCGCCCAGCGCGCCCCCGATGGCCTGCCTCGAGGCGGGCCCCTACAGCACGGCGGAACTGACGGTCGCCGAGGCGGCCGTCAAGGCCGCGCTGCCGGACCTCGGCTGGTCCGAGCGCGAACTCACGACGACCTGGTGGGTCGCGATGGGCCCATTCGCCGAGGCCGAGCAGATGCAGAAGAAGCGCGACGAACTGAAGCGCCGCAGCATCGCCCCCGAACTGGCCAGCGCCGCGCCCGGCAGCGCGCCGCTGCTGGTGATCAGCCGCCACGACAGCCGCGCCGCTGCGGAGAGCGAACTGACGACGCTGCTGGACCGCGGCGTGCGCACCGCCCGCGTGGTCAATGCCAGCGTGCCGCTGCGCCTGCTACGCGTGGCGCAGGCCAGTGAGGCGCAGCAGGCGGCGCTGGCCGCGCTGCCGGCCGACAAGTTGCGCGGCAAGGCATTCCTGCCCTGTCCGGCCGACACGCTCTGAACTGCGAGCGGAGAGCCCGCGCCGTCAAGCGTCGCGCCCTGCGCTCAGCCGCCAGGCAGCCCCCACGGCCAGCGCCAGTGCCAGCAGGTAGGCCGGGCCGCCGAGGGCACCGCCACCGCCCCCCCCTCCGTTCGGCGACGCCGACACCACCGTCACGCGCCGCGACACGGTGGATTGCGTCGGGGGGTTGTTGTCATCGGTCACCGTGACCGCGACGGTGAAGCTTCCCGCTCCGGTCGGCGAGACGACACAGTTGGCCGAGCACCCGGAGACACTGCCGCTGACGATGCCGCCGCCGTCGACCAGGCTCCAGCTGAGGCTGCTGAGGTTGCGGCCGCTGATCAACCGGAATACGTCGGCCGTCAGAGAAACGTCTTGCCCCGCCCTCGGCGTCGCCGTGTTGACGACGATGTCGGCGATCAGGCCCGCGGCCGCGGAACGCACGGCCGCGCGAGCATCGAGCATACCGGCGCCGCAGGTGGTGGTGGTGCAGTCGCACTCGATCTGGTCGATGGGGTCGCCATTGACATCGAAACGCGGCGCCGTGCAGGCGGGCGCGCTGGTGCTCGGGAAACGGCGCGAGCCGCCCTGGATCAGGCCCCGGATCTCGTCCGGCGTGAGCGTGGGCTGCACCGCGAGCATCAGCGCGGCCACGCCCGACACCAGCGGCGCCGAGAAGCTGGTGCCGACGGTGATGTCGTTCGTGCCGTCGGTGTAGGCCGAGGAGGCCGGCCCCTGCGAGCCGGAATTGGTCGTGGTGAGCAGCGGGTAGAGGCAGGGCCCGAAATCGTTGACGCAGTTGCCGGCAGGCGCACTGATCGAGACCGCCGACCCGAGGTCGGAGAAACCGACCTTGGTGCCGGAGTGACGCAGGCCACCGACAGCCAGCACGCCACTGCAATTGCCCGGCGCACCGACCGCATGGCCGTTCGTATTGCCAGCAGCAGCCACCACCAGCGCGCCGGCGGCCACCACGTCGTCGACAGCGTCCTGGTACTCGCCGCAGCCCCCTCGGTGCCGAGGCTGAGGTTGAGTATCCGGGCCGGATTCGGATTGGCCGCGATGTTGGGCACGGTCAGGCCGGCCGCCCAGCGCATGCCGATCACCACATCCGACACGTAGCCGCCGCACTTGCCGAGCACCCGGACCGGCAGGACGCGGGTGTTCCAGCCGGTCCCGGCCATGCCCACGCCGTTGTTCGTCAGCGCGCCGACGATGCCGGCAACCTGCGTGCCGTGCCAGGAACTCGGGGCTCCGTTGTAATTGCCCAGTGAGTCCGGCGAGGTGCAGTGATAGAAGTCCCCACCCACCGAGTTGTCTTCCTGCTGGGTGATCCAGTCACCCGGATCGCTGGCGTTGCTGTCACGCCCGTTGCCATCGTTCGACTCCGGCAGGTACTGACGAAATCGTAGCCGGCCAGCAACTTGCCGGCGAGGTCGGGATGATCGAAGCGCACCCCCGTGTCCAGCACCGCCACGACCACGCTGGCGCTGCCTTGCGTGATGTCCCAGGCACGGGTGGCGTCGATCGCCGAGAGCGCCGGGGCGGCGGGAGTGCGCAGATACCACTGCCCCACGGCAGGGCCGTCGGCGCCGCCAAGCGTGTGCAACGGATCGTTCGGCACGGCCAGCGGCCTCACCCGACGATCGACCACCGCGAACTCAACGTCCGGATCGGCACGGAGTCGCCGCGCCAATGTCTCCGAATCGATGCCCCTGGCCAGCACGACCTGGGAGCGTTCGCTGATGGCACGGTGCGCGCGCAAGGCAAGACCGCGACGTTGGGCGACCGCGTCCATCCGTGCGGCGAGACGCTGCACCGTCGCGCCCTGCCCGGCATGGGCGATGCTCACCCGGTCGCTGCCGGCGCCGCGAACGGCATCATCACGGTACTTGACGATCACCCGAGCCGACGGCAGGTCGTCTGCCACGCCACCGGCGGCCACCGCGGTGCCCACGACCATCGGCTGAATGAAAAACAGCACGACGAGTGCCGCGAGAACACGGACAGCGGCTTGCATTGAGTGCATCGGGGATTTCGAAAAAGCGATGGATGGAGTGTAGAGGCGCGACCGCACCGAGCTTGACATCTCACGCCCGGTATCGGCCTGCGTTGACAGAGCTTTACCCGATGGTGCGAAGCCAGCCCACGAAAAAGGCCCCAAAGGGCCTTTGTCTGACAGGGGGCCTGCGCAGCGCCGTGATCACTTGGCAGCCATCAGCGCTACGGTGGTGTCCAGCATGCGATTGCTGAAACCCCACTCGTTGTCATACCAGCTCAGCACCTTGACGAGCTTGCCGTCCGGCGAAACGCGGGTCTGGGTCGAGTCGAAGGTGCTGGACGCCGGGTCGTGGTTGAAGTCCACGCTCACCAGAGGCGCGGTGTTGTAGGCCAGGATGCCCTTGAGCTCGCCCTCGGCCGCAGCCTTCAGCACGGCGTTGACCTCCTCGAGCGTCGTGGCGCGCTTGGCGGTGAAGGTCAGGTCGACCACCGACACGTTGATGGTCGGCACGCGGATCGCGAAGCCATCGAGCTTGCCGTTCAGTTCGGGCAGCACCAGGCCCACCGCAGCGGCGGCGCCGGTCTTGGTGGGGATCATCGACTGCGTGGCGCTGCGCGCGCGACGCAGGTCCTCGTGGTACACGTCGGTCAGCACCTGGTCGTTGGTGTAAGCGTGGATGGTGGTCATCAGGCCCGACTCCAGGCCGATCTTCTCGTGCAGGGGCTTGACCAGCGGCGCCAGGCAGTTGGTGGTGCAGCTGGCATTGCTGATCACCGTGTCGGTGGCCTTCAGCACGCCGTGGTTGACACCGAACACGATGGTCGCGTCCACGTCCTTGCCGCCCGGCGCCGAGATGATGACCTTCTTGGCGCCGCCCTTCAGGTGCGCCGAGGCCTTTTCCTTGGTCGTGAAGAAGCCGGTGCACTCCATCACCACGTCCACGCCGAGCTCGCCCCAGGGCAGCTCGGCCGGGTTGCGGTTGGCCAGCACGCGGATCTTGTCGCCGTTGATGACCATGTAGTCGCCGTCGACGCTGACCGTGCCTGGGAACCTGCCATGCGCGGTGTCGTACTGCGTCAGGTGGGCGTTGGTCTTCGGGTCGCCCAGATCGTTGATCGCGACGATCTGGATGTCGTGCTTCTTGCCGCCCTCGTAGTGGGCGCGGAGCACGTTGCGGCCGATGCGGCCGTAGCCATTGATGGCAACTTTGATGGTCATGGTATGGGTCTTCCTCAGCTTCGGTTCAATCCGGATTCATTCAGGCCAGCATTCGACGACAAAACGCCCCGCGCCACCGCGCCGGCTCCGACATCCGGCCGCGCTCCCCGCGGCAGATGTCACGGAGCCTCGCAGCGGCGGGCGGGCCCTCACTTCTTCAGCACCCGGCGCACGGTCGCGGCCACGTTCTCGGCCGTGAAGCCGAAGTGCTTGAACAACGCACCGGCCGGGGCCGATTCGCCGTAGGTGTCGAGGCCGACGACGGCCGCGCAACCGTACTTCCACCAGCCATCGGTGACGCCGGCCTCCACCGCCACCCGCGGAAGCCCGTCGGGCAACACGCGGCGCTTGTAGGCCACGTCCTGGCGATCGAAGGTGGTGGTGCTGGGCATCGACACCACGCGCACCGCGATGCCGGCGGCGGCGAGCTGCTGCTGCGCATGCAGCGCGAGCTGCACCTCGGACCCGGTCGCGATGAGCACCGCCTGGGCCTTCCTCTTGAGCCCCACCTCGGCCGGCTCGGCCAGCACGTAGGCGCCGCGCGCCACCTCGTCGAGCCCGGCCTTCGGCAGGTAGGGCAGGTTCTGACGCGACAGCAGCAGCGCGGTCGGGCGGTCCACGTTCAGCAGCGCCTTGGTCCACGCGATCGTTGTCTCGGCCGTGTCGGCGGGGCGCCAGACATCGAGGTTCGGGATCAGCCGCAGGCTCGCGGCGTGCTCCACGCTCTGGTGCGTCGGGCCGTCCTCGCCGAGGCCGATGCTGTCGTGGGTGAAGACATGCACCACGCGCTGCTTCATCAGCGCGGCCATCCGGATGGCGTTGCGTGAGTAGTCGCTGAAGGTCAGGAAGGTGCCGCCGTAGGGGATGAAGCCGCCGTGCAGCGCGATGCCGTTCATCACCGCCGCCATGCCGAACTCGCGCACGCCGTAGTTGATGTGGCGGCCCCCGTTCGAGACACCTGCCGCATCGAAGCGCAGCGCCGGTGTGCTCTTGGTGTTGGTGAGGTTCGAGCCGGTGAGGTCGGCACTGCCGCCCAGCAGTTCGGGCAACGCAGCGGTGAAGGCCTCCAGCGCGAGCTGGCTGGCCTTGCGGCTGGCGACCGTCTCGGCCTTGGCGTGTGCCGCGATGGCAGCGTCCACTGCGATCTGCGCAAAGTTCTCCGGCAGCGCGCCCGCCATCCGGCGTTCGAACTCGGCCGCGGCGGCGGGATGGTCGGCGCGGTAGGCCTCGAAGCGGCCTTCCCAGTCGGCCTGCAGGTTGGCACCGGCGTCCTTGGCGTCCCAGTCGTTGTAGGCCTCGGCCGGGATCTCGAATGGCGCATGCGGCCAGCCGATCGCGGCCCGCGTGAGCGCAATCTCCTCGGCGCCGAGCGGCTCGCCGTGCGCCTTGGCGGTATTGGCGCGGTTCGGTGAACCCTTGCCGATCGCGGTCTCGCACACGATCAGACTGGGTTGGCCCGCGTGGCGCTTGGCTTGCGTGATCGCCGCGTCGACTGCATCGACATCGTGACCGTCGATCGGCCCGATCACATTCCAGCCGTAGGCCGCGAAGCGCTTCGCGGTGTCGTCCACGAACCACGGCGCCACCTGGCCATCGATGCTGATCCCGTTGTCGTCGTACAGCGCGATCAGCTTGTCGAGCTTCCAGGCGCCCGCCAGCGCGCTGGCCTCGTGGCTGATGCCCTCCATCAGGCAGCCGTCGCCGAGGAAGACATAGGTGTGATGATCGACGATGGCATGGCCGTCGCGATTGAACTCCGCCGCCAGCAGCTTCTCGGCCAGCGCCATGCCGACCGCGTTGCTGAGGCCCTGCCCCAGCGGGCCGGTGGTCGTCTCGACGCCCGGCGTGATACCGACCTCGGGGTGGCCCGGCGTCTTGCTGTGAAGCTGGCGGAAGTTGCGCAGTTCCTCGAGCGGCAGCGCATACCCGGTCAGGTGCAGCAGCGCATAGATCAGCATCGATCCGTGGCCGTTGCTCAGCACGAAGCGATCGCGGTCGGCCCAGAGCGGATTGGCCGGGTTGTGGCGCAGGTGCCGGCCCCACAGCGCGACCGCGATGTCGGCCATGCCCATCGGCGCGCCGGGGTGGCCCGAATTGGCCTGTTGCACTGCGTCCATCGCCAGCGCGCGGATCGCGTTGGCCATCAGCGAGGTGTCGGGGGTGGCGGGCGTGCGGGATTCGAGGGCAGCCATGGTTTGCAGGGGAAAAGGGCGCCACGGAAGCGGCAGAATCGACGATTTTACGAGCCCCGTCGCGCCACCCATGCAGGGTCTGCACCTCACCGCCGATTTGAGCGGCTGCCGCCGCGGCAGCCCGGCCCTGGTCGACGTGTCGGCGCTGCGCGCGCTGTGCCTGGGGGCCGTTCTCGACGCCGGCCTGCAGCCGGTCGGCGAGTGCTTCCATCCCTTCCCTTCCGAGGACGGCGAACCGCGCGGCGTCACCGGCGTGCTGCTGCTGGCCGAATCGCATCTCGCGGTGCACACGTGGCCCGAGCTGGACGCGGTGACGCTCGACGTGTATGCGTGCCACCGCCACGCCGACAACTCGGCGCGTGCCGAGGCCGTGATCGCGCGGCTGATCGAGGCCTTCGCGCCGGCGCGCGCCGAACGCCATGCGCTGCGCCGCGGGGCGGCCGCATGAACGCGCCCGCATTGATCCTTGCCGCCGGCCGCGGCGAGCGCATGCGCCCGCTGACCGACCACACACCCAAGCCGCTGCTACCGGTGCACGGCAAGCCGCTGATCGAGTGGCAGCTGGAGGCGCTGGCGCGCGACGGCGTGCGCCACGTGGTCATCAACACCGCCTGGCTCGAGGAGCAGTTCCCGGCCACGCTGGGCGACGGTTCGCGCTTCGGGCTGAGCATCCGCTACTCGATGGAAGGCCGGCACTACGGCGGCGCGCTCGAAACCGCCGGCGGGATCGCCACCGCGCTGCCGCTGTTGCAATCGGACACCTTTTGGGTCATGGCGGGCGATGCCTACATGCCCGGCTTCCGATTCGATGCGCAGCACGTGAACGACTTCATGGCCGGTGGCGATCTGGCCCACCTCTGGCTCGTGCCCAACCCGCCGCAACACCCCTGCGGCGACTTCGGCCTCAGTGACAAAGGCCGCATCCTGGCGGGCGACGATGCGGCGGTCATCACTCGTTACACGTACTCCACGGTGGGCTTGTTCCAATCGAGACTGGTCGAGGGCGTGCCGCCGGGGCAGAAGGCGCCGCTGCGACCTCATTTCGATGCGGCGATCGCCCGCGACCGGATCAGCGGCAGCCTCTACCTGGGGCCCTGGACCGACGTCGGTACGCCGCAACGCTGGCAGGCCTTGCAGGATGGGAGTTGAGAGCGATGGACGGGGTGGGCTCACCGCTGCTCTGGTTGCTGAGCGTGCCGGTCGCCGTGCTGCTGCAGCGCGGCGCCGTGCACGGCCTGCGCGCCGCCTGGCTGGCGCATGAACCGGTGTCCGGCGACCACACCGACTCGGTCGTCTACCACCGCAGCCTGTGGACCCCCGGCGAGCCCCAGGTGCTGGTCGCGGCCGGCCTGCTGCTGGCGAGCGGCCTGGCCGCTGCGGCAGGCCTGCAGCTCGAGGGCTGGCCGCTGTGGCCCGCCGGCTTGCTGTGGCTCGCCGCCGTGGTCTGGGACCTGTGGACCTGGGAGCGGGTGGCAGCGAGCGTCAAGTTCGTCTCGTGGCGGCGCGGCTGGCGGCATTCGGCGCGTCGCGTCGCGGTGTCGGACCTGAGCGAGGTCAACGTCGTCGAGCGGCGGCCGCGGGCGTCGCGGATTCCCGTCTGGGCGCGCCCCAGCACCTGCTATCTCGCGCTGGTGATGCGTGACGGCAAGGCGGTGAAGCTGCCGCGCACCGGCGCGCTGTTCGGCGGCGAGGCCGAGATCGAGCGCCTGGCCAATTTCGTGCGCATGCAGATGGACGTGGTGGCCGACAACCGCCGCCGTGCCGCCGCCGACAAGCGCTCGGCGGCGCGCCGCGCCATGCTGGAGCCGGTGCCGGTGCACCCGTCGAACCGCATCGATCCGCTGGCGCTGAACCGCGGCGGACCGGGCTGAGCCGGTTCAGGCTGCCAGCGGCTTCGTCACCGCGTCGATCCGTGCCAGCACCTCCGGCGTGAGCCGCGGCGCGAGCGTCAAGGCCTTCAGGTTGTCTTGCAGCTGTGCGATGCGGCTGGCCCCGAGGATCACGGTGCTGACGCGCGGATTGCGGTTCGCCCAGGCGATCGCGAGCTGCGCGACCGTGCCGCCCAGATCGGCGGCAATCTCCTCGAGCTGGCCGACCGCGGCGTTCTTCGCCGGATCCGTGAGGCCGTCGCGCAGGAAGGCCATGTTCTCAAGCGCGCCACGGCTGCCCTCGGGGATGCCGCGTCGGTACTTGCCAGTCAGCAGGCCGCTCGCCAACGGGCTCCAGGTGGTCAGGCCCAGCCCGATGTCCTCATAGAGCCGCGCGTACTCCTCCTCGACGCGGCGGCGGTGGAACAGGTGGTACTGCGGCTGCTCCATCACCGGCTTGTGCAGGTGGTGCCGGTCCGCGATCTCCCAGGCGGCACGGATCTCCTGGGCGCTCCATTCGCTGGTGCCCCAGTAGAGCAGCTTGCCGCGGGTGATGAGGTCGTGGAAGGCCCACACCGTCTCCTCGATCGGTGTGTGCGGGTCGGGCCGGTGGCAGAACACGAGGTCGACGAAGTCAAGCTGCAGCCGCCGCAGCGCGCCGTCGATCGCCTGGTGCAGGTACTTGCGATTCAGCGTGTCCTGTCCGTTGATGCGCGGCCGCTCGCCCGGTTTCGCACGGTCCAGTCCCCAGAAGAACTTGGTCGACACGACAACGTCGAGCCGTGGCAGCCCGAGCTGGCGCAGCGCCTCGCCCATGATCGACTCGCTGCGGCCGTTGGCATAGATCTCGGCGTTGTCGAAGAAGTTGACGCCGGCATCGAAGGCAGCCGCGAGCATGTCCTTCGCGGCGCTCACATCGACCTGGTTGTGATAGGTCACCCAGGACCCGAGCGACAGTTCACTGACCTGCAGGCCCGAGCGGCCGAGACGGCGGTATTGCATGAGAGGGACTCCTGGTCTTCGATGATCGGTACCGCGCGCGGCGGGCACCTTGCCCCTGCCGCGCTCACTACACTGCAAGCGTACCCAGAACCGCATCGCCCCATGAGCCCCTCCGTCTATGCCGAGCGCCGCGCACGCCTGAGCACCGCGCTGCGCGAGGCCGGTGGCGGCATCGCCGTGCTGCCGACCGCACCGGAGCGCACCCGCAACGCTGACAGCGAACACCCCTATCGCCACGACAGCGCGTTCTACTACCTGACCGGGTTCGCCGAGCCGGGCGCGCTGCTCGTCCTCGACGCCGCCGGCCGCAGCCTGCTGCTGTGCCGCCCGAAGGACGAGGAGCGCGAGATCTGGGATGGCTACCGGCTCGGCCCCGAGTCCGCGCCCGCCACGCTGGGCATCGACGAGGCGATGCCGATCGAGGCGCTGGACACGGTGTTGCCGCAGCGGCTCGCCAACTGCCCGGCGGTGTGGTTCCCGTTCGGCGGACACGAAGGGCTCGCGGGCCGCGTCGCGGACTGGCTCGACAGCGTGCGTGCGCGTTCACGCGCCGGCATCGAGTCGCCGACGCAGCAGCGCGATCTGGCGCGGCTGATCGACGAAATGCGCCTGTTCAAGGACCCGCACGAGGTGGCGCTGATGCGCCGCGCCGGCGAGATCGGTGCGGCCGGGCATGTGCGCGCGATGCAGGCCTGCCGGCCCGGCCTGCGCGAGTACCAGCTCGAGGCCGAGCTGTTGTACGAGTTCCGCCGCAGCGGTGCCAGCGGCCCGGCCTACACGAGCATCGTCGCCGCAGGCCGCAATGCCTGCGTGCTGCACTACGCCGCCGGCGACGCCGAGCTGCGGCCCGGCGAGCTGTGCCTGATCGACGCCGGCTGCGAGTACGGCAGCTATGCGAGCGACATCACGCGCAGCTTTCCGGTCGACGGCCGCTACACGGCGCCGCAACGCGCGCTCTACGAGCTGGTGTTGACCGCCCAGGAGGCCGCGATCGCCCACACCCGGCCCGGCGCCCGCAAGACCGACAGCCACTGGGCCGCGGTGCGCGCGCTGAGCGTCGGCCTGCTGGACCTGGGTCTGCTCGACCGCGACCGGCACGGCACGGTCGACGACGTGGTGGCCAGCGCCGCTTACCGGCGCTTCTACATGCACGGCACCGGCCACTGGCTGGGGCTGGACGTGCATGATGCCGGCGAGTACCTCGCGCTCGACGAGGCGCCGATCGAGCAGCCCAACGGGCTCGGCGGCCTCACCATCAAGAAGCCCTCGCGCCGTCTGCAGCCGGGCATGGTGGTCACGATCGAGCCCGGGCTCTACGTGCGGCCGGCCCCCGACGTGCCGGAGTGCTACTGGCACCTCGGCATCCGCATCGAGGACGACGCGCTCGTCACGCCCGATGGCTGCGAGCTGCTGAGCCGGGGCGTGCCGGTGCGGCCCGACGAGATCGAGGCGCTGATGCGCGGCTGAGTGCCGCGCGCCGCACCGGGGGCTATTGCAGTTGCCCGGGTGCGCGGTGCCACAGCCGCTGGGCGGCTTCGGCCGGATCGATGCCGACGGCGTCCGAGACCTCGGCGGTCGGCGTCAGGCGATCCCAATGGCCGAGCAGACGGTGCAGCGTGAGCCGGAACCCTTCGCTCAGCTGAGGGTGGTGACTCAGGCACCCGAGCTGCCGGCGCACCTTGGCCGCCATCAGCAGGCTCTGGCCGTGTGCCGCGAGCGGCTGGGCCAGCGCGGCCCGCTCCACCACGCCGGTCATCAAGGCCAGCGTGCCGGCCAGCAGCGCCTCGGCGCTCGGCAGCGTGCCGGGGTCGACGTCGTCGTCCGACAGTTCGGCCGGCAGACGGCGCACGGCGCCTTCGGGATCGTTGCGATTCATTGCGAGCCTCCACCGCGCGGACGCGGGCGTGCTGAGTCGTCGGACTGGCTCGGGTGGGGGCCCTGGCTGCGATGGCACGGGTTCGGAGACCGGCGCCATGGCTTGTATTGTAATGAGAATCATTCTTATTATTCAAGCCGCGCCGACACCTTCTCAGCACTCCGCCGTCCCCCCGATTCCCCGGGCCCGCCCGGGGCGCGGCGCCACCCAGATCGAGGATGAAACAAAACGTACAGAGGCTCATCATGGCAGCGTAGACACTCGCGACACGGGGGAAACGATGCAGGAGCGGTTCGAGCACCGCGGCAAGGCCGTCGAGGTGTGGACCACGGGGCGCCAGAAGGGCCCGTGGAACTGGGCGTATCGGATCGACAGCGGCGCACCGCGCGAGAGCCGCAACCGCTTGCTGTCGAACGAGGTGGTGGTGTTCAACGAGGGCAAGGCCGCGGCCTGCGCCGAACTCGACCGGCTGACACGCGCCGGCGCGCGCTGAGCCAACGCGCCTAAGGCGCGCCGGCCGCCACCTGCTCGGCGATCGCGCGCCCCATCACGGTCGTCGAGGCGTGGCCACCCAGGTCGGGCGTGCGCGGCCCGGTCACCAGCACCCGCTCGATCGCCGCCACGATGGCGTCGTGGGCCTGCAGATGGCGTGCGGTGTCCGCACCGATCGCGCCGCCGAGGAAGTCGAGCATCAGCGCGCCCGACCAGATCATCGCCACCGGGTTCGCGATCGCGCGACCGAAGATGTCGGGCGCCGAGCCGTGCACCGGCTCGAACAACGAGGGGAAATGGCGCTGCGGATTCAGGTTCGCCGAGGGCGCCAGGCCGATGGTGCCGGTGCAGGCCGGGCCCAGGTCGCTGAGGATGTCGCCGAACAGGTTGCTGGCGACCACGACGTCGAAGCGAGTCGGCTGCAGCACGAAGCGCGCGCTGAGGATGTCGATGTGCTGCTTGTCGACCGTGACCTCGGGGTAGCCCTGCGCCATCGCCTCGGCGCGTTCGTCCCACCACGGCATGCTGATGGCGATGCCGTTGGACTTGGTGGCGACGGTGAGGTGCTTGCGCGGCCGCGACTGCGCCAGCTCGAAGGCGAACTTCATCACCCGGTCGGTGCCGTGGCGCGAGAACACCGACTCCTGGATCACGATCTCGCGCTCGGTGCCTTCGAAGAGGCGCCCGCCAAGATGGGTGTACTCGCCCTCGGTATTCTCGCGCACCACGAAGAAGTCGATGTCGCCGGGCTTGCGCGGCCGGCCGTCGCGGTCGACCAGCGGACATGGCACGCCGTCGAACAGCCGCACCGGGCGCAGGTTGACGTACTGGTCGAACTCGCGGCGGAACTTGAGCAGCGAGCCCCACAGCGACACGTGGTCGGGCACCACCGCCGGCCAGCCGACCGCGCCGAAGTAGATGGCGTCGTAGCCGCTCAGCGTCGCGAACCAGTCGTTGGGCAGCATCTGCCGGTGCGCTGCCAGTAGGCGGCGCAGGCCCAGTCGAAATGATCGAACTGCAGCGGCAGTTCGAAGCGCTGCGCCGCGACCTCCAGCACGCGCAGGCCCTCCGGCATCACCTCCTGCCCGATGCCGTCGCCGGGAATCACCGCAATGCGATGGGGCTTCATGTCGGTCTCCTCGAAGTCTCGGTGCCGCCCAGGGCCTGCGCGACCGCCTGGCCCGCCAGTGTGCCGCGCGTGTAGGCCTCCTCGAATACCGAGCTGGCCGACAGGTCGGCGTGGGCGAAATGCAGCCGCCCCTGCGCCGTGCCCAGCGCGGCCAGCGCCGCGTCGCCGCGCAGCCCGGGGGTCGGCACGATCATCGCGTGACCGTAGCGCATCGAGTCGACCCGCGCCAGCCGCTGCGGCAGGTCGGGGTGCGCCGGCAGCAGGTCGGCCAGCACCGCGTCGCGCCAGGCAGTCCACGGCGCCGTCAGCAGACGGGCCCGCTGCGCCTTCAGTTCGGCGCGCGATTGCCCGCCGAGCGCCCAGTAGTGCGTCAGCACCGTCGGGCCGGGCACCGGGCGCAGGCTCTGGTGCATCGCATCGACATAGCCCAGCGCCGGGCTGCCGGCGATCACGTTGTCCCAGGCCGGCGGCGGACCGGGGCGGTCGATCAGCGGCGCATGCAGTTGCAGGTTGCTGACCAGCCAGGGCGCATAGGTGAGCCGCGGCACCACGTCGGCCAGCGCCGCCGGCCGCGCATCGATCAGCCGCGACGCGACGAACAGCGGCACGCAGACGACGACCTGCCGCGCCAGCCAGCGCTCCGGCCGCGCCGCCCGCGCATTCCAGACCTCGAGCGCCACCTCGTGACGCGACGGCGTGATGCGGGTCAGCACCGCGGCGGTCTGCAGGCGCTCGTCGAGTCCGCGTGCCAGCCTTTCGGTCAGCCACGCATTGCCTTCGGGCCAGGTCAGCACCGCGTCGGCGGGCTCGGCGGCGTCTTCGCCAGGGACATGGAAGCCGTGGCGGCTCGCGAAGTAATGAATCCCGGCCCAGGCCGACACGAGACCGAGACCGGCGCCGTAGTCGTCTCGGCAACCGTAGTCCAGATAGGCGAGCAGACGCGCGTCGTCGTAGCCCTGCTCGTTCAGCCAAGCGGCGAAGCTGAGCGCATCGAGGGCCGCCAGGCCCGTGCTCCAGCGGCTGCGCAGCGTGGGCATCGCGAAGCTCAGCGTGCGCTGCAGTGTCCCCACCTCGGCGGCAAAGCGCTGCATCTGCGCCAGCGTGCCGACCCCGGCGCCGTCCAGCGGCAGCAGGCCTTCGTGCCAGCGGCCGGGCGCGATGGCATCGACCTGGGCGGACGGCACGAACACCCGCTCCTGCGGCGCATGGCAGAGATGGCGTTCGTCGTAGACCGTGCGGCCGGCCTCGCTGCGCGCCACGCCCAGTTCGTGCAGCAGTTCGGTGACCTCGCGTGCCTCGGGGCCGGGCAACGGCAGGTAGTGCGCGCCGAGCGGACAGCGCATGCCGCCCATGGCGTGCGCGCGCGCATTGCCGCCGGCCGCGTCTTCCAGTTCGAACACGCGGAAGTCGTCGATGCCGGCGTGACGCAGCGACCGCGCCGCCGCCAGCCCGGCCACCCCGGCACCGACGATGCGACGCTGCA
>NZ_AZSN01000058.1:0-23103 GCF_000576225.1 Methylibium sp. T29-B
CGCGCGCGGTGCTGGAGCGGCGCCCCGACGGCTTGTGGCGCATCGACCTGACCCGCGGCCCGCTGCACGCGCGCTGCATCGCCCCAGACCGGCCAGCCCGCGGTGGTGGTGACGGTCGACGACCAGGTGCTGGAACTGCCGACCGATCCCGCGAAGGGACCGCGCGCGCTGAGCGTGAGGACGACGCGGCCCGCCGCGGCGGGCCCGCAGAAGGACGAGGACGACAAGCCGTCCGGTACCGTGCTGCTGCTGAGCGGCCGCGTGGTGCTGGGGGAACTGCTGCGCCACGGCGGCGGCTGGCAGCAGACCACCTCGCCGCTGCTGCGCGAGGGCAAGCTCGAGGCGCGCACCCGCGAGCCCTTCACCGACCGCAGCGTGCCGGTGATCGAGGAGGCCCTGGACGCCGGCAGCCGCGTCGACACGCATGCCTGCCTGATGCATGCCGAGGCGCCCGCGCAGCTCGCCTGCCTGGGCACCACGCCGGTGAGCGCCACCGGCATCGTCTACGACAACAAGGATCGCGCACTCGACGTGAAGCTGCACGTGACGACCGCGCGCATCGGCATCGCGCAGCACGGCGGCGAACAGCGCGCCGTCGCCGTCACCTGGTGGAACCGCTTCGTCTCGCTGCAGTTCGTGCAGATGTTCGCGGCCACCCTGCTGCTGCTCGGCACGCTGGCGCAGACGGTCACCACGCTGCCCGGGCTGTTTCGACCCGCCCCTGACGACCCACCCTCCTGCCCGATGACACCCCTCCCGATCGCCCGATGGTTCGGTCTGCTGCTGGCACCGGCCCTGATCTCCACCGCCGGCGCCGAGCCGGTCGACATCCGCCAGGGCGACTCGAACGGCTCGGGCTACGGCTTTCGGCGCGGCGACAACTGCCTCGTCGTCACCGCCGGCCACGTGGTCGCGGAGACCGGCGCCGACATCACCGTCACCGACCGCCAGGGCGGCAAGGCCACCGGACAGCGTATCTACTACAACCCGTCGCGCACCGAGGACCTGGCACTGATCGAACTGCCGGCGCGCTCCGTCGTGGCCTGCAACGACCGCTGGCCCGATGCGTCGGAAGTGGCGCCCGCCGCCGCTGCCGCGAACGCGCCCTTCGAGGTGGTGCGCCACTACCCCGGCGGCCGCGAGACCATCGTGCGGCTGCGCGCGGCCGGCGGCACCTCGCAATGGCACACGCTGGCCTTCGAGGACAAGCTGCGCATCATCCAGTCCGACAGCGGCTCGATCGTGCGCTCGAACGGCCGCTTCGCCGGCATCGTGGTGAGCGTGCGCGAGGCCGACGACCGCGTGGACGTGCTGCGTTTCGACGTCATCGACCGCCTGGTCGGCGACCGCTTCCGCACCGTGGTGCGCGGCGTGCCGGTCGCGCTGGAAGGCGTGAAGCAGCGCGGCCGCGTCAACCCCAACTGGACCACCTACGTCGCATCGTGGCTGAGCGAGTCCGCCGGCCGTCCGGTGGTGCCGCAGCAGGATGCGAGCGCGCGCTGCCGCATCGGCGTCGACGTCATCGAGTGGGCGCGTTCCCGGGTCGACAACCCCGAGTACGACAAGCTCGAGAGCGCGCTGCGTGCCTGCACGCAGGGCGTGTCGATCGGCGGCGTGCCGCTCGGTCTGAAACTGCCGGGCACCGACCGCGCCAGCTGCCAGCGCCAGGTGCGCGAGCGGATGCGCGGCGTGCCGCGCGTGCTGCCGTCGCACAAGCTCACGCTCAACGTCACCATGACGCCGCGCCAGCGCGCGCCCGTCAGCAAGCTGCAGACGACCGAACATGTCGAGGACGGCAGCAAGGGCGGCGCGCGCGCCGAGACCGAGCTCACGGTGCTGCAGCAGTCGTTCGCGCAGGTGGCCGGCGAGCTGTTCAGCGCCGGGGCCTGCGAGTAGCGCGCCGGGCGGCGCTCAGGCCGCGTGCGCCTCCGCCGCCAGCGGCTCGGGGGCGCACCCGCAGCGCCCACATCACGCCGGCGATCAACAGCGCCACGCCGGCGATCGTGAGCGGACCGGGCCATTCCTGGCGCAGCGCGTAGGCATAGGCCAGCGCCGACAGCGTCTCGAACACGATGAGCTGGCCGACCAGCGAGGTCGGCAGCCGCTGGCTGGCCTCGTTCCAGCACAGCGTGCCCAGCCACGACGCGAACAGCCCGATCGCCAGCATCAGCCCGATGAAGCGCCCGGGCGTCGGTCCGAACGGCATGTCGAAGCCGCCGCCCTGCAGCGCGTTCCAGGCCCAGAACGCCGCGAAGCCCAGTGCCGCCGGCAGCAGGGTCGCCACGCCCTGCGCGGTGGCCCAGGTGCGCGGGCTGCGGTCGGCATGTGCGCGCAGCCAGTCGGCGTTGCGCAGCGGGTACCAGGTCCAGCACGCCACCGCACCGACGGCCAGCAGCGCGCCGACGGCGTAGCGGCCCAGGTCGGCCTGCGGGTCGGCGCGCAGCGCGGCGAGCTCGGCCTGGTGACGCAGCCGATGCCGGCCGCGATGAGCGCCAGCGAGGGCGCAGCCGGCCCCAGGGCAGCCGGCCGTCGCGCGCGGCGTCGCGCAGGTTGGAGGTGATCGCGATCACCACGGGCAGCGTGCCGATGATCATCGTCGGCAGCGGCCCGCCGGCGCGCTGGATGGCCGCCGCGAGGCACAGGTAGTACAGCAGGTTGCCGACCAGCGACAGGCGCAGCGCCTCGCGCCAGTCGGCACGCGTGAACTGCGCGAGGCGCGCGCGGTCCAGCCACGCCAGCGGCAGCGCGATCAGCCCGAAGGCGAGATAGCGCGCGAACGACAGCAGGGCCGCCGGGTAGTCGGCCAGCAAGGTCGGGGCGATGAACACCAGGCCCCACATCAGGCCGGCGGACAGCGCGAACAGGGTTCCGATCCACATGATCCCGCGAGCGTAGCCGCCCGCCGCGCAGGCGGTCTTGTACCGGCTTGCGCCTTGACCCTGCTTGCGACGCATGAATGGGCCGGCGTATAAGCGGAACGTCGATCACCCCGCGGGGTGGGCCCCCGCGACCACAGAAGGAGGGTGCCATGCGCAGACGCATCTATTGGCTGCTGCCCGATCTGACGAGCGCCAGGCGGACCATGAACGACCTGCTGCTCGCCCGCATCGGCGACGCCCACATCCACTTCGTCGCGCGCGAGAACGCCGACCTGTCCGGGTTGCACGCCGCGAACCTGCTGCAGACCTCCGACCTGCTGCGCTCGGCGCAGGCCGGGCTGGTGATCGGCGGGCTCGGCGGTGCGGTGATCGGCGTGCTGGCCGCGATGTTCTTCCCGATCGTCGGCGGCGCCGAGTCGGGGCTGGCGGCGCTGCGCGCGGTGTTCGCGTCGTCCGACTGGAGCGGCGCCGAACTGCGGTCGGCGCTCGATTCGCCGCAGTGGGCGATGGCGGCGGTGCTCGCGGTACTGGGCGGCCTGCTGGGGGCCTGGTCGTCGAGCATGATCGGCATCGCCGCACCGAGCGGACGGCTGCGCCGCTTCGAGAGCGCGCTCGCGGACGGCCAGCTGCTGTTGATGGTCGACGTGCCGCGCTCGCGCGTGCAGGAGATCGAGTCGCTGCTGCAGTCCACCCACCCGGAAGCGCATTTCGAGGGCGTGGAGCCGGACGTGCCGGCCTTCCCTTGAGCCGGGCCGCGCGCCCGGCCGACTAGCGCCGTCGCACCTGCCGCTGGTAACGCGCCGGCGTGACGCCGTAGCGGCGCGCGAAGCTGCGCGTCAGGTGCGCCTGGTCGGTGAGCCCGGTGGCCGCGGCGACCTGCGCCGCCGGGTCGCCGGCCGCCAGCAGGCGCTTGGCCTCGAACAGCCGCAGCGCCATCAGCATCTGCTGCGGCGTGACGTGGTACTGCGCCTTGAAGCGGCGCAGGAAATGGAAGGGGCTGAGGCCGGCCACCGCCGCCAGTTCGTCGAGCGTGAGCCGGCGATCGAGATGGGCGCGCAGATAGTCCACCACCGGCGCGAAACGCAGCGCGCCTTCGGCCGGGCTCTCACGTGCCACGCGGGCGTGGCTGCGGAACTCGGCCAGCAGCGTGTGCAGCAGGCTGTCGAACGCGAGCGGCTCGTCGGCCTGCCAGAGCCGCTGCAGCAGCGCACCGACGCGGCGCGCGCGTGGCGCGTCGTGGCCCACCGCGTCGCCGAAATGCCAGCCGCGCTCGCCGCTGATGCGCTCGACCACGTCGACATCGAGGTAGACCATGCGGTAGCGCCAGCCGCCGTCGGTCTCGGCGCGGCCGGTGTGCAGTTCGTCGGGGTTCATCAGCACCAGCGAGTCGGCCGGCGCCAGGTGGTCCGCGCCGCGGTAGCGGAAGCGCTCGACACCCGACTCGATGGCGCCCAGGCCGAAGGCCTCGTGGGTGTGCGGCTCGAAGGCGTGGCGCACGATGTGCGCGCGGTACAGCTCGACGCCCTCGCGGTGGCCCGGGCGGCGGAACTCGACGGCATCGAGCGGGTGGTCGAAATGCGGCGGCACGCCCTTCATCTGGGGATCATGGCATGCGGAGAAATGCCTGGCCCCGTCGCGCCACTGCTGTTACTGTGGGGGCCCGCTCCTGGAGAACCTTATCGCCCTCCAACGCCCCCCGACGCCCAAGCGGCGCTCCCTGCCGGCGGCTGCCCGCCCCGACCCACGTCGCGAGATGCTGCGCGATGGCCTGCGGCAGACCGTCGACCACCTGAAACAACGGCGCGCCGACCTCATCGACGCCGGCGTCATCGCCGACTACGTGGCCCTGAACTGGCTCGAGTGGCATGGCGGCAGCCTGCGGCTCACCATCGTCGGCGGCAACGTCTGCAAGCAGATGGCGCCTGCAGCGCCCACTTCCTAGACAGCGGCGGCGGCCGGCCCTCGGCCACCGCGCGGCCCATCGCCGCCCAGCCCTCCAGTCCGCCGGCCAGCGGTCGCACGCGCGGCAACCCCGCCGCCCGCAGCGCCTGCGCGGCGGTGGCCGCCGAGGCCTCGTTGGGGCAGTTGCAATACAGCACGATCTCGCGGTCGCGCGGCAACTGCGACGCATGCGTCGCGACCTCGCTCAACTCCACGCGCCATGCGCCGGGAATGTGGCGCAGATCGAGCCCAGCGGCGGCGCCGGAGCGCACGTCGAGGATCACGGGCTCTGCGCCCTCATCGATCAGCGCCTGCAGTTCGGCCTGCGTGATGCGGGACATCGCTGCGGCGTTGCGGAAGCGCCGCCGCCGCAGGTAGCGCCACAGCACGAAGCCGGCGACGGCCAGCAGCAGCAGCGCGGTCGCCGCGGCGCCAGCCCGGGCCAGCACGTCGAGCAGCGCCTGGATCTGCGTGCTGAACACCGCGCCCAGACCCAGGAACACCAGCGACCAGACGGCCCCGCCCAGCGCGTCGTAGGCGACGAAGCGCGCGGCGCTCATCCCCACCGCACCGGCCATCGGCGCCGCGACGACCGAGACGCCGGGCACGAACTTGGCCGCCACCAGCGAGCTGCCGCCCCAGCGCAGGATCAGCGCCTCGCTCTGGCGCACGCAGGAATCGGGCGACAGCGAGATGCGGCACAGCAGCCCGAGCACGCGATGCCCATGGTGCCGCCCGGCAACGAACCATGCCGCATCGCCCAGCACGTTGGCGACGACCGCAACCGCCAGCAGCGCCGGCAGCGACAGCGTGCCGCCGACCGCCAGGCCGCCGGCCACCACCAGCAACGGCGCGGCCGGCAGCGGCACGCCGATGCGCGCCGCCAGCGTGGTGGCGAACACGACGATCAGGCCGTGCTGGACGACGAGGGCGATGAGGGCCTGCACGCGCTGCGTTCCGCAAGAGTGGCGAAGCCGGCATTCGAGCACAGCGCGCGCCGCCGTGCCGGCTATGCTGCGCGCCCATGCCCAGCACCCTGGCCACCGCCGTCCACAGCGAACTGCTGATCCGCAAGAGCCGCTTCATCGGCTGCGTCGAGCCGGTGGCCGACCGGCCCGCGGCACTGCTGCGCGTGGCCGCGCTGCGGACCCTGCACCCCGGGGCCGCGCACGTGTGCTGGGCACTGCTGGCCGGTGGCGCCTCGGCGGCGGTCGACGACGGCGAGCCCGGCGGCACCGCGGGCCGACCGATGCTGGAGGTGCTGCGCCACCAGGATCTCGATGGCGTGCTGGCCACCGTGGTGCGCTACTTCGGCGGCGTGAAGCTCGGCGCCGGCGGCCTGGTGCGCGCCTACACCGACGCGGTGGCCCAGGCCCTGCTCGGCGCCGACAAGCGGCCGCTGCAGCGACTGCAGACGCTGCGCTGCGTGCTGCCCTATGCGCTCGAAGGCTGGCTGCGCCGCGAGCTCGACGCCGCCGGCGCCGGCACGCTGCAGGTCAGCCACGGCATGCATGTGGAGCTGCAGTTCAGCCTGCCCGAGGGCGACGCCGCGGCGCTGCGGCGTCGGCTCGACGACGGCGGCCAGGGCCGGCTGGTCTGGGTGGCGCCGTCGGACTGAGCCCCGGCCCGGCCGACAGGCGCCGACCATGGACAATCGCCCCTCCCCGGCCAGGCCGCAAGAGCGGCCGGCCGACGCTGCAGCAGAGAGAGGATTGCCTTGTTCAAGAACCTGACGGTCTACCGCATCGGCCCCGAGTGGTCGGGCAGCGCGACGCAGATCGAGGAGCGCCTCGCCACCGCGCGCTTCACCGAATGCGGCGCCACGCAGGCCCTGTCGGCCGGCTGGGTGCCGCCGCGCGGGCAGGCGCACGGCGCGCTGGTCGAGAGCGTCGCAGGCCAGTGGCTGGCGACGCTGATGGTCGAGCAGAAGCTGCTGCCGGCCGCCGTGGTGAAGCGCCGCACCGACGAGCTGGCGCAGCGCGCCGAGCACGACACCGGCCGCAAGCCGGGCCGCAAGCACCTGAAGGAGCTGAAGGAGCAGGCGGCCCTGGAGCTGCTGCCGATGGCATTCACGAAACGCGCGACGTTCCGCGTCTGGCTCGACCCGCAGCGGCGCCTGCTGATCGTCGACGCCAGCAGCCCGGCGCGCGCTGGCGACGTGGTCACGCACCTGGTCAAGGTGCTCGACGGCCTGCCGGTCGCACCGCTGCAGACCGCTCTGTCGGCCGCGACCGCGATGGCCGCCTGGCTGGCCGACGGCGAGCCGCCACAGGCCTTCTCGGTGGACCGCGAGTGCGAGCTGAAGTCCGACGACGAGCAGAAGTCGGTGGTGCGCTATGCGCGCCACCGGCTCGACACCGACGAGGTGCGGCAGCACATCGGCGAGGGCAAGCGGCCGACGCGGCTGGCCCTGACCTGGCAGGGCCGCGTGTCCTTCGTGCTGACCGACGCGGGGCAGATCAAGAAGCTCGACTTCCTCGACGGCGTGTTCGACGCCCACCCCGGCCGCGCCGACGCCGATGCGGCCTTCGATGCCGATGTCGCCATCGCCACCGGCGAGCTGGTGCAGCTCATCCCCGACCTGGTCGACGCGCTGGGCGGCGAGGCCGATCCCTTCGCCGGCGCGTCACCGCTGCCGGAACTGAAGGCGGCCTGAGCGCGGCGCCGCGGGCGCCTCAGCGGCGGAACATCGCGTTGATCTCGCCGAACGGCACGGCCGCCTCGGCGTAGGTGAACGTGCCGTCGGCGCGGATCTCGTGCGCCGCGCGCAGGAAGGCCCCGTAGGCGGCGCGCGCCAGCGACGAGCCCACGCTGATGCGCTTGACGCCCAGGTGCTGGAGCTCGTCGAACGACAGCGCCGCGCCCGCCAGGCCCATCACCACGTTGACGGGCCGCGGCGCGACCGCCTTCACCACCGCGGCGATGTCCTCGGGCGTCTTCAGCCCGGGGGCGTACAGCACGTCGGCACCGGCCTCGGCGTAGGCCTCGAGCCGGCGGAGGGTGTCGGCGAGGTCGATGCGGCCGTGCAGCAGGTTCTCCGCGCGCGCGGTCAGCACGAACGGGAACGGCAGCGTCCTCGCCGTGCGCACCGCGGCCCGGACGCGGTCGACCGCCAAGTCGAAGGGATAGATCGGCGCATCGCGACGGCCGCTGGCGTCCTCGATCGAGCCGCCCACCAGGCCGGCCCGCGCGGCCATGCGCACGGTCTCGGCGCAGGAGGCCGGATCGTCGCCGAAGCCGTTCTCCAGGTCGGCCGACACCGGCAGCTCGGTGGCCTCGACGATCGCGCGGGCGTTGGCGAAGGTCTCGTCGCGCGTGACCGCGCCCTCCATGTCCGGCCGGCCGATCGAGAACGCATAGCCGGCGCTGGTGGTGGCCAGCGCCTCGAAGCCCATCGCGGCCAGCAGCTTCGCCGAGCCGGCATCCCACGGGTTGGGGATCACGAACGCGCCGTCGCGCTCGTGCAGTGCGCGCAGTCGCCCGGCGCGTTCGGCCTGGGCCGCGGCCCGGGCCGCGACGCTTTCGTTTCCGCTCATCGCGTGCTGCTCCTGTCGTTGCTGCGGCCGCGGCGGCGGCTTCAGCGCTGCGGGTCCGCCGGCGTCAGCACCGGCCGCACACCGAGCACCGCGCCCCTGGACAGCGGCTGCACCAGTGTGCCGTACAGGTGCAGCCAGCCGAAGCGGCCGCCCGGCTCCGGCGGCACGAAGCCTTCGAGCCGGCGTGCCACCTCCTCGGCCGGCACCTGCAGTTCGATGCGGCGCGCCGTCAGGTCGATCTCGATCGCGTCGCCGTCGCGCACCGCCGCCAGCGGGCCGCCCTCGGCCGCCTCCGGCATCACCTGGCCGATGGTGATGCCGCTGTTCAGGCCCGACAGTTCGCCATCGGTGACCACCGCCACCTCGCTGCCCAGCCCGGCGCCAACGAGCGCGGCCATGAAACTGGCCGCGAACACCGTGCCCGGCCCGCCCTTCGGGCCCAGCATGCGCAGCACGATCACCTGACCCGGGCGCACCGCGCCGGTCTTCAGGCCCTCGATCGCCAGCGCCTCGTCCTCGAACACCCGGGCCTCGCCGCGGAAGCGGCGGATCGCCGCCGGCACCGCCGCCAGCTTGACCAGCGCGCCGTCGGGCGCGAGCGAGCCGCGGATGATCATCAGCCCCCGGCTCGCGCGCGAACGGATCGGCCAGCGGCCGAATGCAGGCGACGTCGGGCGCCGGGGTCTCGTCGATCAGCGCGCCCAGGCGCCGGCCGTCGGCGGTGAGCACCTCGCGGTCGAGCTGCGGCGCCAGCTGCCGGAGCACGCCGCGCACGCCGCCCGCGGCCTCGAAGGTCTCGATGCGGTCCGGCCCGTTGGGCCGGATGCGCGTGAGCATCGGCACCTCGTCGGCGGCGCGCTCGAACTCCGCGATCACATCGACCGGGCACTCGGACTCGATCGCGATGGCGATCAGGTGGCGCATCACGTTGACCGAGCAGCCGGTCGCCACCGCGAAGCGCACCGCGTTGCGGAAGGCGCCGGGCGTGAGGATGGCGCGCGGCCGCAGGTCCTGCTGCACCATCTCGACGATGCGTGCTCCGGCCTGCGCCGCCAGCGCATGCAGCCGCGGGCCGTCGGCGCGCACCGGCGCGTTGCCGGGCAGCGCCATGCCCAGCGCCTCGGCCAGGCAGTGCATCGAGTTGGCAGTGGCAAGACCGGCGCATACGCCGGGGCCGTCGATCGCCACACGGCACATGCCCTGCAGCGTGTCGAGGTCCATCTGGCCGGCCTTGACGGTACCGACCGCCTTGTAGACCTCCTCGATGTCGACGTGGTGCTCGCCGCACTGGCGGCCGAGCTGGTAGCCGCAGGCCAGCACCAGGCTGGGCACGTCCAGGCGGCCGGCGGCCATCAGGTGGGCCGGCGTGGTCTTGTCGCAGCTCGACAGCAGCAGCATGCCGTCGAGTTCCGCGCCCTCGACCTGCACCTCGATGTCGTTGACGATCAGGTCGCGCGTGGGCATCAGGTAGCGGCCCTGGCGGCCCGCGCTGGTGACGAAGTCGGACGGCGCCGCGGTGCGGATCTCCAGCGGCAGCCCGCCGGCGGCGCGGATCGCCTCGGCCACCCGCTTCGCGATGCCGTCGAGGTGCTGGAAGCACACCGACAGGCCGCTGGAGGTGTTGACGACGGCGATCTTGGGCTTGTCGAAATCGGCCTCGGCGATGCCCATCGCGCTCCACTGCGCATGACGCACCGCCCAGCGCGTGGAACCGGGCTCGAAATTGCTGCGGAAGGAACGGGCCATGGTGTTCGGGTGCAGGGAAGGAAGGGGTGAGGGAGGCCTGTGTCAGCCGTCGAGGCGGGCGCCCTGCCGGTTCAGCAGCTCGCGGATCACGCTGCCCGGAATGGCCCGCACCGGCGTGCGCTCGCGCAGCGCCACGGTGGCGGCCACGCCCAGCGCGTGGCCATAGGAGAAGCACTGCGCGGTGACGCGCGCCGAGGCCACGGCCTCGTGCTCGGCCGACAGGCAGCGCCCGCCGAACAGCAGGCCCTCGCCGCGCTCGGGCACGAAGCAGCCCCAGGGCACCTCGTACCAGTCGTTCAGCAGCCACTGCACGCGCGGCTTGCTGCCGGCGTGCAGCTCGATGGGCCAGGGCGAGCGCGCGACGCCGTCGGCGAACTTGCTGCCCCGCACCACGTCCTCGTTGCGCAGCGTCGCCAGGCCGCGTGCCTGGCGGGTCTGGCGCACGCCCACCTGCACCGCGGTGTCGTTGACCCAGCTCGCCTCGCAGCCGGCCAGCCGGTCCTTGAAGAAGCGGGCGTACTCGCGCACCTGGCGGCGGCCCTCGACCTCGGCCTCGGTGAAGTCGTCGCCGTCGATGCAGTTCAGCTCGCGCCCGTCGGCGCCGCGCACGCGCGTGCAGTTGCACAGCAGCTCGCCGGGACGCGTGGTCTCGAACAGCCAGATCTTCTGGCGCGGCAAGGCGTAGCCGGCGTCGGCCGCGGCAGCGATCAGCGCCGTGACCTCGGGCGGCATGATGGTGTCGCTGCCGTAGGCCGCCTTGAAACGCGCCACGTCCACGCCCTGCAGGCGGAAGATCATCGTCGGGTTCTGCACCACGCCATCGGCACCGCAGTAGGTCTCGAGGCCGGCCATCGCCACCAGGTCGGCATCGCCGCTGGCGTCGATCGTGAGGCCGGCGCGCACATCGAGCAGGCCGCCCTTGGTCCACACCGTTGCGCCGTCGATGCGGTCGCCGTCGCGGTGCACGCCGGTCGCCAGCGCGTGGTACGCGAGCTGCACGCCGGCCGAGCCCAGCAGCGCATCGGCCGATTCGCGCCACGCCAGCGGCTCGTGCACCCGGGTCCAGGTCTTGCCGTAGAGCACCGGCTCGGCCAGTCCGCCGCGTTGCTCCATCGCGGCGATGAAGTCGTCGACGAAGCCGTGCACGATCTGCTTCGGCCGCCGCGGCGCCTCCTCGGCTTCGTAGAGTCCGCAGACGGTGCCCGACAGGCCCGCCACCGCGCCGCCGCCGCAGAAGCCGTAGCGCTCCACCAGCAAGGTCTTCAGCCCGGCGCGGGCCGCGACGGTTGCCGCGGCCACGCCGGTGGCGCCGCCGCCGACCACGAGCACGTCGACCTCGACACGCTGACCCGGTCTCGCATCCATCGCCATCACCTCATCTGCATCGCGACGCTCGGCAGCCAGGTCACGAGCTGGGGCCACATCAGCGTGCAGGCCAGCGTGATGACCTGCAGCGCGATGAACGGGATCATTCCCCAGTACATGTGCCGCATCGTGATCTCCGGCGGTGCCACGGCACGCAGGTAGAAGATGGCCGGCGCCATCGGCGGCGTCAGGTAGCTGGTCTGGATCATGATCAGGAACAGGATGCAGAACCACACCGGATCGAAGCCCGCCGCGGTGACCAGCGGCGTGAAGATCGGCAGGAAGATCAGCACGATCGAGATCCAGTCGAGGAAGAAGCCGGCGATGAACAGGATGAACAGCATCATCCCCAGCAGCGCCCACGGCGACAGGTCCAGGTGCGTGATCATCGAGCTGGCGAGATTGATGCCGCCGCCGCCGATGAAGACGCCGGTGAACAGCGTGCCGCCCAGCAGCACGAACATGATCATCGCGGTGACGCGCAGCGTCTTCAGCAGCGACTCGTACAGCCCCGGCCAGGTGAAGCGGCCGTAGAGCACGGTCAGTCCCACCGAGCAGAGCGCGCCGATCGCGGCCGCCTCGGTCGGCGACGCCAGCCCCAGCAGGATGGAGCCGAGCACCGCGACGATCATGCCCAGCGGCGGCACCAGGTTGCGGGTGGTGATGGCGATCTTCTGCATGAAGGTCGGATCGCCGGGCTCCGGCGGGATGCGCCGCCCCATCTCCGGCTTCACGATGCACAGCACGAAGATGTAGCGAGGTAGAGCCCGGCCATCAGGAAGCCCGGCAGCACCATGCCGTACATCAGGTCGCCGACCGACAGGTTGGCCAGCGGGCCCATCACGACCACCACGACCGACGGCGGGATGATGGTGCCCAGCGAGCCGCCGGCGCAGATGGTGCCGCTGATCAGGCTCTTGTTGTAGCCGTAGCGCAGCATGATCGGGATCGTGAGCAGGCCCACCACCGACTCGGTCGCGCCGATCACGCCGCTGGAGGCCGCGAACACGATGCACATCAACACCGTGGCGATCGCCAGGCCGCCGGGCAGGCGGCGCGTCCAGATGTGGATGGCCTCGAACAGGCGGTCGGCGATGCCCGACTTCTCGAGCATCGCGCCCATGAAGACGAACAGCGGCACCGCGGCGAACACGAAGTTCGACGACAGGTCGTCGATCTTCTCGACGAACTGGTGGATGACGTTGGGACCGAAGATGGCCAGCCCGAAGGCGGCCGCGGTCAGCATCATCGCGAACGCCACCTGCACGCCGAGGAACATCAGCGTGAAGGCCAGCGGCAGCATGAAGAAGGCAGGTAATCGCTCATGACGGCTGAGCCTCTTGATCGTTCTTCGGGGCCATCAGCGACTTCAGCAGTTCGCAGAACACCTGCAGAGCGAACATCGTGAACGACAGGACGAAGACCGCGCGGAACGGCCACACCGGCAGATTCAGCGCCGACTGCCCGGAGGTCTCGCCGCGCGTGTAGCCGGCCATGAAGTAGTTGAAGAGCGCCACGCTCAGCCACACCAGCAGCGGCAGCACGACGGCGTAGGCGACGGCGTCGATGCGGCGCCGGGTCGTCGGCCCGATGCGGGCGCTGAGCACGTCGATGCGGATGTGCTCACCCTGGCGCAGCGTGTAGGCCAGCCCGAGCAGGAAGTGCGAGCCGGTCAGCAGGTAGCCGACCTCGTAGGCCCAGATGGTGGGCGCGCCGAACGCGTAGCGCGCGACGACCTCCCAGGCGGTGGCGAGCACCAGCGGCACGAGCAGCATCGCCGCGGCGATGCCGACCGCCACGACCAGGCGCTCCAGCAAGACGATGAGGCGGTTCAATCGCGACTCCAGTGGATAACGGGGCGGGCCCGCCTCGCAGGCGGACCCTTCCGGCCAGACGACACCCGGATCAGGCGCGCTTGACCTTCACCTTGCGCCAGTCGTCGGCGTCCTTCCAGGCCGCGTCGAACTCGACCTGGCTCTTGTGCACGCGCGCGAACCACTTGTGCTTGTTCTCCTTGGCCGTGGCCTCGGCCCAGTCGAGGCCGATCTTGCGGGCCGTGTACTGGACCTCGTCGTCCAGGTGCACCAGCGTCACGCCCTGCTTCTTGTAGAACTCCATCGCCTTCGCGTCTTCGGCGCCGATGCGCAGGTAGGTTTCCATCGTCACCATCTTGGCGACCACCTCGATCAGCTTCTTGTCGTTGGGGCTCAGCTTGGCCCACACGTCCTTGTTGATCACCAGTTCGAACGGCGCGGTCGGCTGGTGCACGCCGGGGTAGCTGAGGTACTTGGCGACCTTGTAGAAGCCGGGCGACACGTTCTCCCACGGGGTGCCCCACTCGGTAGCGTCGATCGCGCCGCGCTCGAGCATCGGGAACACGTCACCGGCGGCGGTGGTCACCGGCGCGGCACCGAGGTCCTTGGACATCTCCAGCCAGGCACCGGCGGTGCGCAGCTTCAGGCCCTTCAGGTCGGCCAGGCTCTTGACGGGCTTGCGCGAGTGCAGGAAGACCTCGGCGGTACGGATGAACAGCGGCATCGAGATCACGCCGTCCGTGTCCTCGCGGAACTGACGCTGCAGGTCGGCGCCACCGGATTCATAGAGCCAGTGCAGCATGCGCTCGGTGTCGAAGGTGCCGGCGTAGCCACCGAACAGCACCGTCGTCGGGTCCTTGCCCCAGTCGTAGCCCATCCAGGTGTGGCCGCATTCGGCCAGGCCGTTCTTCACCGTCTCGGGCACCTTCAGCGCATTGCCGAGACCACCGCCCGGGAAGGTCTGGATCTTGAAGCGCCCGCCCGAGAAGAACTCCATGCGCTCGGCGAAGGCCTTGGCGCCGATGTCCATGATGGGGCCACCGGCCCAGCCGGTGGCCATCTTCCAGCTGTAGCTCGGACCGGCGGTCTGGGCCAGCGCGCCGGCCGCGGCGAAGAGGCCGGCGCTGCCCAGGGTGACGTTGACGAAATTGCGACGCTTCATGGTTTGTCTCCGTGGGGTTGGATCGATGGCTCTGGCGGCCTGGATCGGGTGCGGTGGCGAGGAGACGGCGCCTCTCGACGCCGCCGGCAGGGCGGTGCGACCTGCTGCCGCAGGCCTCGCACCAGTTTCTGAATACCACTGATGTATTAGTTAAATCCTAGTAATCTCTTTGATGCATGTCAACGCGGGTTTTCCGCCGTGATGGCGGCCGCGAGCCGTGCCGGTTCGGCGCCCAGGACGTTGTGGCCGACGCCCGGCAGCGCCAGCCATTGCGCGCCGGCGATCGCCGCTGCGAGCGCCCTGCCATGCGCGAGCGGGCACTGATCGTCGGTCTCGCCGTGCACCACCCGCGTGGGGCACGCGATGCGCACCGCTCCGACCGACAGGTCGAGGCCGCGCGCCGACTGCCACGACCACGCCACCGCCTCGGCGTCGGCCACCTGCGTCAGTCCCAGGCGCTCCGCGCGCTGTCGCGCCTCGCTGCGCAGGGCGTCGATGTCCGCAGCGTGAAACCAGGTGGCCTCCGGCGGGCCGGCGCGCATCGTGCCCGACACCAGCACCAGCCGCTCGACCGCGCCCAGCCCGTGCAGCGCCGCCATCCGCAGGATCACGCTGACGCCCATGCTCCACCCCGCCAGCACCACCGGCTGGCCGATCGCCTGCAGCAGCTCGTGCAGCAGGCCCGCGTAGTGGTCGAGGTGGTAGTAGCGCTCGATCGGCCCGTCGTCGGCCGTGCGCCAGCGCGGCGAGGCGGCACGGCCCGGCAGGTTGGGCAGCACGCAGCGGTGCGTGTCGGCGAGCCGCTGCGCGACCGGCAACCAGGCCTCGGCCGTGCCCTGGATGCCGTGCAGCAGCACCAGCGGCCGGCCCTGGCCGAACACCCGGCAGTCCAGGCGCCCGAGCAGCGACGGGAACGGTGAGGGCATGGTGTCTCCTATTGATATATTAGTAATGTCTTACTAGTATTGCACGACGCCTTTCCCGCGTCGCCGGGTCGCGTGCCCGTCCGACCCACGAGCCCAGCCGATGCACACCCCAGTCAGCGCCGACGAGACCCTCTACTTCTGCACGCCTTCGCGCGTGCTGCTGGCCGCCGGCGCACGCCATCGCGTGGCCGCGCTGTGCGCCGCGCAGCGTTGGCGCTGCGCGCTGATCGTCACCGACCGCCATTTCTCGGGCCGCACGACGGTGGTCGACGCGCTGGTGCGCTCGCTGGCGGCCGAGGGCCTGGAGTCGCTGGTGTTCGACGGCGGCGAGCCCGACCCGTCGACCGAGCTGTGCGACAGCGCGACCGAGGAGCTGCTGGCACGCCCGGGCGCCGCGCGCATCGACCACGTCATCGCGCTCGGCGGCGGCAGCAACATCGACCTCGCCAAGGCACTGTGCCTCACGCTGCCGTTCCGCCGACCGGTCGCGAGCTTCGTCGGCACGACACGCTTCCCCGGCAGCCCGCTGCCGATGCTGGCGATGCCCACCACCTCGGGCACCGGCTCGGAGATCACGCCGGGCGCCATCCTGCTGCAGCACAGCAGCGCCACCAAGGTCGCCGTGATGGGCAATGCGCTGCGCCCGGCGATCGCCGTGATCGACCCGGAGCTCACGCTGAGCTGCCCGCCGAAGGTCACCGCCGACGCCGGACTCGACGCGCTGACGCACGCGATCGAGTCCTACCTGACGATGGACGCCACGCGCTTCGACACCGGGGGCGACGCCGACCCGTCGTACAGCGGCCGCAACCGCCTGACGACGATGTTCGCGCGCGAGGCCATCACGCTGTGCTTCGCGCACCTGCCCCGCGCCTATCACGTGCCCGACGACCTTCAGGCCCGCACCGGCATGGCCTACGCGAGCCTGTTCGCCGCGATGTCCTATGCGTCGGCCGGCCTGAACGCTGTGCACGGCCTCGCCTACGCGCTGGCCGGGCTCACGCACGCCTCGCACGGCAGCACCAATGCCGCCCTACTGCCCTACGTGATGGATGCGCTGCGGCCCTCGCGCCGCGAGGAGCTGGCCGACATCGCCGCGATGGCCGGCGTGCCGCGCGCCGACAGCGATGCGATGGCGCGCCAGGCGTCCGTCCGGACGCGCGCGCTGGTGCAGGAGCTCGGCGTGCCGGCCGACCTGGCCGCGTTCGGCGTGCCGGAGCGTGCGCTCGACCAGCTGGTGCACGACGGACTCGCGGTGACGCGGCTAGCCAGGGCCTATCCCCAACAACCCCCGAGGCCGACTACGCAGCCATCGTCCGGCGCGCTTATGCTGGTGAACTGTCGGGAATCGAGACGCCATGAAGAAGACTGCGGCCAGGAAGACCCCCAAGGCGACGACGACCCGCTCCCGCACGGCAGGGGCCGCCCACGGCGGCGGCGCCACCGCCACCAAGCCTCGCAGCCTGACCGCCACCGCCTACGAGCTGATCGAGGAGATGATCGTGAAGCTGGAGCTGCTGCCCGGGGCCGCGATCTCCGAGGCCGAGCTGTCCGCGCGACTGCAGATCGGGCGCACCCCGGTGCGCGAGGCGCTGCAGCGGCTGGCACGCGAGCACCTGGTGTCCATCCTGCCGCAGCGCGGCGTGCTGGTGTCCGAGATCGACATCAAGCGCCAGCTGCGGCTCCTGGAGACCCGCCGCGAGGTGGAGCGCCTCGTGGTGCGCTGCGCCGCACGGCGCGCCACCGAGCCCGAGCGCGCACGCTTCGAGGAGCTGGCCCGGGAGTTCGACGCGGCCGGGAAGCAGGACGACGAGACGCGCTTCATCCGCGCGGACAAGGAGTTCAACGACCTGTCGCTGCGCGCCGCGCGCAACGAGTTCGCGGCCGGCGCCATGGGCCTGATGCACGGCCTGTCGCGGCGATTCTGGTACCTGCACTACCGCCAGGCGGCCGACACGCCGTTGATGGCCAAGCTGCACGGGGCGCTCGCGCGCGCGATCTCGCAGCGCGACGAGGCGGCAGCGGCCCGCGCCATGGAAGACCTGATCGACCACAACGAGGCCTTCACCAAGGCCACGGTCAGCACCGACTTCTAGGCCCTAGGGTTTGCGCTGAATTTCGCTCCCGGTCAAGCCGGGCTGCGCGCTGAGACTAGGGCGGCAGCCGCGGCCTCGCTATCGTGCCGTCTCGGGGATCGACCGATCCCGCCACGCCACGCCGACCCGCAGGAGACGCGACATGCTGAAGTCGAAGATCAAGGAAGAGTACGTGCAGATGGACCAGGTGGACTGGAAGCCGTTCCCTGCGGCGTTCTCCACCGGCGGCATCCGCTGGAAACTGCTGCATGTCTCGCCCGAGATGGGCTCGTGGACGGCGATCTTCGACTGCCCGGCGGGCTCGTCGTTCGCGGCGCACGTCCACGTCGGCCCCGGCGAGTACTTCCTGACCAAGGGCAAGATGGATGTGCGCGGCGGCAAGGCCGCCGGCGGCGACACCGCCATCGCGCCAGGCTACGGCTACGAGTCAGCCAACGCACGCCACGACAAGACCGAGTTCCCGGTGGCGAGCGAGTTCTACATGAGCTTCCTCGGACCTCTCACCTTCGTGAAGCCCGACGGCTCGCCGATCGCCGTGATCGGCTGGGAGGACGCGCAGGGCGCCTGGGCGGCGTGAGCCGAAGCTTGCGGGAAGGCGCGCCTCCGGCGCGCGGCACCCCCGGACTTGCACGGGGTGCCGGCCCGCACGTCACCTTGGCGACGCGCGCGCACCGCACGCAGACCTAAGCTGCCACGCCCTGCGCCGGCCGGACATGCCGCGCGCCGGCACCCGGCACTCGAGAAGAACCCAACGGAGGAGTCACCGTGATCCCGAAGCTCGACGTTCTGCGAAAACGATCGCTCGCCGTCCTGGCCGCTGCAGCCGCCCTGCTGCTCTGCACCGGCACGGGCAGCGCCGAGGAGACCGGCAAGAACTGGCCCGACTACCACGGCGACTGGCGCGGCTGGCGCTACAGCCCGCTCGACCAGATCAACCGGAAGAACGTCAAGAAGCTGAAGGTGGCGTGGATCCACCAGCCCGGCGAGATCGCGCAGGGCCTGCAGGCCACGCCGATCGCGCTCGACGGCGTGCTGTACTACAGCGCGTCGAACAACCGCAGCTTCGCGCTCGACGCCGCCACCGGCCGGCAGCTCTGGGAATACATCCCCGAGCTCGACGCGGTGCAGGAGAAGTCGGTGTTCGGTTTCTACAACCGCGGCGTGACGGTCGGCCGCGGCAAGGTCTTCATCGGCGCCTCGGACGGCCACCTGATCGCGCTCGACCAGAAGACCGGCAAGGAACTCTGGAAGGTGAAGCTCACCGACCCCAAGACCTGCCACGGCTGCAACTTCACCTCGCCGCCCATCCTGGCCGGCGACGTGCTGATCGCCGGCCCGACCGGCGGCGACCTGGCGCAGCGCTCCAGGCTCTATGCGCTGAAGGCCGACACCGGCGAGAAGGCCTGGACCATGGAGCTGCTGAAGGACGACCCGAAGAGCTGGCCCGGCGACACCATCAAGGTCGGCGGCGGCGGTGCCTGGCTGCCCGGCCAGTACGACGCGAAGAACGACACCTTCTTCATCGGCACCTCGAACCCGGCGCCGGACTTCAATGCCGAGCTGCGCTCGGGCGACAACCTCTACACCGCGACGGTGCTCGCGCTCGAACCGTCCACCGGCCGCATCAAGTGGCACCACCAGGAGGTGCCGAACGACGCCTGGGATTTCGACTCGGCCTACGAGTTCGTGATGTTCGAGAAGAACGGCCAGGAACTGATGATGCACCTCAACAAGGGGGGCTTCGTCTCGGTCTACGACCGCAAGACCGGCGCGGTGCAGGACGTCTGGCGGATCGCCGAGGAGATGAACTGGATCAAGGGCGTGGACCCGAAGACCGGCGCGCTGATCGGACGCAATCCGCCGAAGTCCGGCCAGAGCGAGGTGTTCTGCCCCAGCGCGCTGGGCGTGCGCAGCTGGAACGCGGGCGCCTACAGCCCGAAGACAAAGCTCTGGTACACGAACGCCTACGAGATCTGCAACCGCGTCGTGATGAAGCAGCAGCCGATCGACCAGCTGGCGTTCTCGCAGGGCTACTACGACGTGGCCGAGCTGGAGATCATCCCGCCGCCGGGCAAGAAGGCGTCCGCACGGCTGGTGGCCCATGACCCGGTGACCGGCAAGCAGGCCTGGCGGCTGGACTTCGAGGCCCCGGGGCTGGCGCATGTGCTGGCCACCGGCGGCGGCCTGATCTTCAACGGCGATCCGCGCGGTCTGCTGTCGGCCTACGACGACCGGACCGGCAAGACGCTGTGGTCCTTCAACGTCGGCTCGGGCATGCGCGGCGGCATCGTCAGCTACTCGGCCGGCGGCAAGCAGTACATCGTCGCGGCGACCGGCTTCGGCTCGCTGTTCCCGGGTTTCGCGTCCATCCCGTGGCCGGAGTTCAAGAACGTGCGCGGCGGCGCGGCGCTGATCGCCTTCACGCTGGAATAGCGCGGATGGACGGGACCTGTCGATGACGAGAATGCGACCCCCTGACACCGCCGGCCCGGCCTGGCGGATCGCCGCGGTTGCGCTGCTGCTCACCGGCCTGTCGACCGCGCAGGCCCAGGAAGCGGCGGCCGTTCCCAGCGCCGAGGAGCTGCGCAATCCGGAGTGGGTGCAGGCCGGCCGCGAGAAGTTCGGCCAGATCTGCGCCTACTGCCACGGCAAGGAAGGCGACTCCGGCAAGAACCGACCGTTCCGCGAGCGTGTCGACTGGGACCCGGTGCAGATCCACGACGTGATCACCAATGGCCGCAAGCGGGGCGCGAACGTGATGCCGGCCTGGAAGGGCTCGCTGTCCGACGAGGACATCTGGCGCATCACGGCCTTCATTCGCTCGCTCGGCGGCCAGCCGCGCGCCCAGCCCTAGCGGATCCGCACCGCCGCCCGGCCGGGGCGCCCCATGGGTTTCCCTCTCGTGCCGCGGCCGGAATCTCACTACGCTGCGCCGGAGCGCCGGCCGTTGCCGCGCCAGGAAACCCGACATGGAAGCGAGCGCCTCGCCGACCGTCCCCGCCTCGTTGCCCGAGCCGCCCTGGTGGTCGACCACGGACGTGGCCCTGGCCGACCGCACCGACGCCTGGGAGGCCGCGCTGAGCGACAACTTCCGCCGCTGGCAGGTGCCGGACCGCGTGGCACCGGAGTTCAACGCGCGTCTGCGGCACCGCGATGTGGCCGGGCTGCGCGTGGTCGAGTGCCTCTGCGACCCCTGCGGCGGGCGCCGGCTGCCGCGCCATGTGAGCCAGGAAGGGGCGGCCTACATCGGCGTGCAGATCACCCGTTCGGGGCGCGAGTCGCTGCGTGCCGGTGACGAGCGCGTGGCCGTCGGGCCGGGCGATCTGGTCATCTGGACCAGCGACCAGCCGATGGAATTCACGGTGACCGAGCGGCTGCACAAGGTCTCGCTGATCCTGCCGTGGGACGACGTGAAGGAGCGGCTGCCACGCACCGGGCGCTTCCGCGGCACGGTGCTCGACAGCCGTTCGGGCATCGGCGCGGTGCTGTACTCGCACATCGAGTCGCTGGCCTCGCAGCTCGAGGATCTGGAGGCGGGCGAGCTGAGCGCGGTGCGGCGCGCCACCGTCGAGCTGCTGACGGCGGCGATGTCCTGCCGCCTCGAACCGGCGCCGCGCGGCCTGTCGCTGCAGCAGCTCAAGCGGGTGCAGGACTACATCCTCGACCATCTGCAGGACGAGACGCTGACGCCGGGCAGCATCGCGCAGGCGCACCACATCTCGCCGCGCTACCTGCACCTGCTGTTCGGCAAGACCGGGCAGAGCGTGTCGGCCTACATCCGCCAGCAGCGTCTCGAGCGCTGCGGCGAGGCGCTGAGCAACCCGTCCTACCGCGAACACAGCGTGGCCGAGATCGCCTACCAGTGGGGCTTCACCGACCCGGCGCACTTCAGCCGCGTCTTCAAGCAGCATTTCGGCCATCCGCCGGGGCATTGCCGCCGCTGACAAGCGCAGCGAGTCCGGGGTCCGTGCGCCCCCGTCCTACACGCCGACGAGCACGCTGCCGGCAGACAGGGGCCGGCGCCCCCGGCACCATCTTTCCATCGGTCGGGCGTCCGGCATCCCGCGGGGCGCCGCCGACCGTTTGCATGGATGGAAGGATTCGCCAATGAACAACGACCAACTGAAGGGCCGCATCGAGCAGGCCAAGGGCAAGGTCAAGGAAGTCGCGGGCAAGGTCGTCGGCAGCGAGAAGCTCGAGACCGAGGGCCGCGTGGACCAGGTCACCGGCAAGACCCAGGCGTCCTATGGCGATGCCAAGGAAAAGGCCAAGGACCTGATCGACAAGACCTGATCGCGCCGGCGCACGATGAATCTCGATTCACTGCATCCGTACGCGGCGCTGCACCCAGGCGCGACAACGGCTCGTCGGCCCATCGCGCGCGTCTCGCTGACGCCGTTCCGCGCCGCCGGTGGGGTCGTGCGCCCGCCTCAGCGGTGCGCAGAACTCCCGTCGCCGCCGGCGTCGCACCCGCCACCGCCGGAGGTGATTCCACCCGCACCGCCGCGCCCGGACGTGCAGCCGCCGGAGATCACCGACCCGCCCCCTCCGACGTGCCTCTGCCGGTGCGCGAACCGCCTGGCATGCCGCCACCGATGGCCACCGCGGCCTGACCGGCGGCGCCCGCCACGCGTCCGCTCAGGCGCCAGTGCGTGCAGCGAACCAGTCGCTCACGCCCGCGCGCTGGCGGGCGTCGAGGTGAAGACCGAGCTTGGACCGCCGCCAGAGGGCGTCGTCGGCCGTCACGGCCCACTCGTCGCGCTGCAGATGGGCCAGCTCGGCTTCGTGCAGCCCGGGAGCGATCTCGAGCCCCAAGTCGTCCAGGCAGCGGGCCTCGCCCAGCCAGTCCGTCGCACGCGTGCCGTAGGCGCGAGCCAGCCGAAGGGCCAGCGGCGTCGGCAGCCAGGCGTGCCGATGCCCGAGCGCCTTCACGAAACGCTCGAAGTCCTCGGCCGGCGTGCCCGGCGGCATGCCGGTCCAGGCCGACAGGTCCCCGCCGGGCAGCACTGCCGACGCAGTCCACGCGGCGCGTTCGTCGCCGAGCAGGCGCCCGATGGCGCCCGCCGCTTCCTCGGCCAGCTTGCGGAAGGTGGTGATCTTGCCGCCCCAGACCGTGAGCAGTGGGGCGCCGTCGGCGTGCGTCTCGAGCAGGTAGTCGCGCGTCACGGCGCTCGCCTCGTCGCCGTCGGCCTCGTCGAGCAGGGGCCGCACGCCGGCATAGGACCAGCGCACGTCGCCTGGCACGACCGGGCGCGCGAAGTAGCGGCTGACCTGCTCGCACAGATAGGCGATCTCGGCCTCGCTGGCGACGGCGTCGCCGGGGTCACCGTGCAGTTCGACGTCGGTGGTGCCGATCAGCGTGAAGTCTCGCTCGTAGGGGATGGCGAAGACGATGCGGCGGTCCGGGTTCTGGAACAGGTAGGCGTGCGCGTGGTCGAACAGCCGCGGCACGACGATGTGGCTGCCCTTCACCAGCCGCAGCTGGCGCGTGGCGAGTGCTTCGCCGTGCGCCGACACCACCGTGTCGCGCAGGAAGCTCGCGGCCCAGGGACGGCCGCGTTGACCAGCGCGCGGGCCTGCCACTCACCGCCGCCTCGCCCGCGCGCTGCAGCGTGACGCGCCAGCCGGCCGCATGGCG
>NZ_AZSN01000059.1:0-23016 GCF_000576225.1 Methylibium sp. T29-B
AACATCCGTGGAGGCTTCGCCGATGTTCAGGACGACCGAGACGGGCCAGGCGGTGACGCCAGCGCCGATCTTCCGACCGGGCGGAACGTGACCGTCCTGGACCCACTTCCACCAAGTGCTGCGGCTGATGGGCAGAAGCCCAGGCGAGCCCTTCTTGGGGTTTCCGCAGATCTGCTCGACGCGCACCATCGCGTCGGCCGGGTATCGGGTCGGGGTGGTTTGCATCGGGCGCCTCGCGTCGTCAGTGGACATGACGACATGATTGGCGGGGCACCGCTCAACGATTTGCGTTTAACCTAAAAGTAGGCGTGCGGCCGATGGAATCTCGCGTCTGCGTCGCTCCTGCTTTAGCGCGCGCGACATTGCGGCAACAGACACCTTGTGCTTCAGCGCGACCGCCTCTAAGGGCCTCCCTCGTGACGACCGGGGAAGTGCTTTCAAGCGCTCGTACTCATCGAGCGCTTTGGAGGCGTTGAACTTCCGCCTTTTTCCGCGACGCGAATCAGCGGCGCGCGCGAGCTGTACGCATGTGCGGCCCAAATCACGGAGAAATTCCAGTCGATATTTGGCTGGGACCGTTGCAATCTGCTCGGGACTGAGACTCGTCATCCAGTCGAAGAGCGCCCGGCACCACCAGGCGGCTTGCTCTCGACGCAACATGACGGAAGTCGCACCTCCTCTGCAGGTGGCGCGAGACCCGCGACCGAGAGAGCGCCATAGCGGCGAATTGCCGTTGGAAAGTGGAGTGGAGAACAGCGATACAAATTTCGAAGCTGGATCGGGTCCTTGCCGCGCAACGCCAGAATCAACAAGGTACGTGCCGATCATCTCGACAAACGAAGCCAGCATGTAGCGCTGTACTTGCGTTAGCTCGACAGCGACGAGGCCCTTCATTGGTAGTTGCGGACGTGCGCGCTACGCATTCGTGAAGCGTTGAAGAAGCTGCTTTGCTTGCTCCAACCCGTGGCCGATGATCGACCGCTCAATTTCTGCGATCTGGATCAACTCCAACCCGGACAAAACCTGAAGTCGCGCCGTCTTCGTGACTTCGTTTTTCGCGAGCCAACCTGGCTCGTTGAAATGCCATCGGACGGATTCCAGGCTGCCACTGGTGCTGATGGCCAGCGCCAAGTACGCAAGCAAGGTCTTGGGCAACTCTCGCAGCACAGCCTCTTCAGCCGCTAGTCGTTGCTCAGCCGCTAGTCGTTGCTCAGCCTTAGACGCAAGCTCTGCAGTTCGTCGCTTCACTTCTTCGCGATCGACATTGCGCACGATCCGATACCGCCCAGTCGAAGAGCGATATACCACCTGAAAGCCGGGAAGGTCTGATGCCTTTCGCCAGCTTCCGGCAACACACCCAAAGGCCGGTACGCTGCAGATACGGCATTCTGTCCTGGCATGCCTGGAAACCGCTCCAGCTCCAGTAGGCCGGCGGCGGCGAGCGCTTCGGCAGTGCCGCGATACTCGTCCGTCCGACGACTATGCCTAGCCCATGTCACGCCCGGTGCGCCGGCGTTGATGGGCATGGGCACGTAGTAGCGGCGCTCGCGGCGCTGCGTTGATTGTTCGGTAGCATTGGTGTCAGCCATTTTCGATCCTCCTGTGATCGGGGTTGGTCAGCGGTCGGTCGGTGTTACAGCACCTTCCGGCCGCGCTTGCTTCATGCCTTCTTGGCACGAATCGGGGTGACGGTCGCGTCGGTGTGGATGCGTCCGCAGTAGTCGGCCCAAGACTGCATCAGCTTGGCTCGTTTCTCGATCAGGTCGCCGCGACGGTAGCGGCCTCAACCTCATCAGAGATCGTGTGAGCGAGGGCCATCTCGACGACCTCGCTCGGGTGGTTGGTGGTCTCGGCGGCCCAGTCCCGGAACGTGGAGCGGAAGCCGTGGACGGTTAGATCGGGCCGGCCCATCCGCTTCTGCAGCAGAGTCAGCATCGCCATGTTCGATAGCGCCTTACCGTCGCGCAGGCCAGGAAACACCAGCGGGCCCGACCGGGAAAGGCCCTCAAGCAGCTTCACCGCGCGCTTCGACAGCGGCACGCGGTGCGCCTTGTCAGCCTTCATCCGGACGGCGGGGATGGTCCACAGCGCGCCCTCCAGATCGATCTCGGCCCATCGGGCGCCGATCGCCTCCCCGGTGCGGGTGGCGGTCAGGATGGTGAATTCCAGCGCTCGGGCCGACAGCCCGGACTCTGCTCGGATCAGCTTCATCAGCGCGCCGATCTCAGCGTAGGGCAGGGCGGCGTGATGCTCGGTCTTGGAGACCTTCGTGGGCCTCGGCAGCAGGTTATCCAGGTGCCCGCGCCAGCGCGCCGGGTTGTCGCCGCTGCGATGCTTCAGGGCCGTGGCGTAATCCAGGACGGACTCGATGCGGCCCCGGACTCGTGAGGCGGTTTCGGTCTTGGTCGTCCAGATCGGTTGCAGGCACTTCATCACCAACGCGGTGTCGATCTCGCTGACCAGCAGCTTGCCGATGAACGGGTAGGCGTAGGTCTCCAGCGTGTTCGTCCACTGGTCGGCGTGCTTGGCGTTCTTCCAGCCGTGGCGGTGTGCCTCGATGTAGGCCTCGGCCTCGGCCTCGAATGTGACGGCTCGCGCGGCATTCGAATCCGTGGTGCGTCGCTCGGCTGCCCGGGCCTCAAGAGGATCTAGGCCGTCCACGAGCAGCTCACGCGCTTCGCGGGCCTTCTCCCGGGCTCGCGCCAGGGACACCGTGTGGAGGGCGCCCAGGCCCATCTCGCGGGCGCGTCCGTTCCGCGTGAACCGGAACACCCACGACTTGGTCCCCGTCGGGCTCACCTGCAGCCACAGGCCACCACCGTCGCCGACGTAGCCGGGCGCCTTCGCAGCCTCGACCTGCCTGGCCGACAGCTTGTGCAGCGCCCTCCGCCCAATCGAAGTACCCACTATTCAACCCACGTTTTAAACATGGATTGGAATGTATGCGCTTGGACGGCGCTAGACAAGCAAAATCGTAGAACCCGCGTGAATATTGGGCTGCAGGCCGGTTTGCTGGATCAGGCTGGACTGCGCTGGACGGTCAGTTAGATTCCGCTCTCTCCGCCAGTGACATTCCGATGACGACGCGCAATCAGCGATTCACGTCGATCACTGCGCGGCCACGCACCTTGCCTGACAGCACGTCGTTGGCCGTCGCAATCGCTTGGTCCAGGCCGAGCACCTGGGTCACGGCATCGAGCTTCTTCACGTCGAGGTCGCGGGCCAGACGTTGCCAGGCCTCGGCGCGCAATTCGTAGGGGCCATCACCGAGTCGATCCCGCACAGCGTGATGTTGCGCAGGATGAACGGCAGCACGGAGGTGGGAAAGTCCAGGCCCTGGGCCAACCCGCAGGCGGTGACCGTGCCGCGGTACCGGGTGGCTGCGCACACATTGGCGAGGGTCGCGCTGCCGACCGTGTCGATCGCGCCGGCCCATCGTTCTTCGCCCAGCATCTCACCGGCGCTGGCCAGCGTGGCGCGGTCGATGACCTGGCTCGCGCCGAGTTTCTGCAGGAAGGCCGCTTCCTCGAGCCGGCCGGTGGAGGCCGTCACATCGAAGCCCAGCTTGGCGAGCACCGCGATGGCGATCGTCCCCACACCACCGGCTGCACCGGTGACCAGGACGGGCCCGCGGTCCGGGCGCACGCCGTGCTGTTCGAGCGCCAGCACGCACAGCATCGCGGTGTAGCCGGCTGTCCCGATGGCCATCGCGTTCAATGTGGAGAACGGGCTCGGCACCGGGATCAACCACTCGCTCTTGACACGAGCCTTCTGGGCCAGGCCGCCCCAGTGTGCATCGCCGAGGCCGTAGCCGTTGATCAGCACCTTGTCGCCCGGCTTGAAGCGGGGGTTCGCGCTCGACTCCACGGTGCCGGCGAGGTCGATGCCCGGCACCATCGGCCATTGGCGCACCACCGGGAAGCGGCCGGTGATCGCCAAGCCGTCCTTGTAGTTGATGGTGGAGTAGTCGACAGCGACGAGCACGTCGCCCTCGGGCAGGCGGTCCTCAGAAAGTTCTCGGACTTCGGTGAGGACGGCGGTATCGGACTTCTGCAGGAAAACGGCGCGGAACATGGGGAAACTCCTCCGGTAGTGGCATGCATCAAGCCGCGTCTCGGCAGAGCGACGGCTCGGGGGCAGGGCCAAACTATCTACGCTCATGCCAGAACTGGAGGTGCTGGGCACCCCGTGCGCCTAATCCGCGGATGAGTGGAGGACTCCCTGCGAAGATGCTACTACGCAGGGTGAATGACTGCGTTCGACCCATTCGGGCAGCCTGTCTTCCGGCTCTGCGGCGCAAGCGGCTGTGCGATCCGGCCCAACGGCGTTAAGCTTCAGTCTACGCACACTCCCCATGGGTGCAACCAGATGGCTGCGTACAGTTCCGGGCCGCCACGCCGGCCTCCGCCTCCTGCCAAGCCGATCCGGCCACTGAATTCGCTGGCGGTCGATCTCGATCTGAGCGAGCCCGAGCAGGGCGATGAAGGCGACTGGATCGATTCGACGTTCGAGTTGCGCAGTGGCCTCACCGTGATCGAGCACCCGATCGACACCCTGCCCGGTGAGTTGCAGGATGCCTTCAAGAAGCAGACGCGCTGAGCCGTAAGGCGGACGTCCATGCGAACTTGCGAGACCGTAGCGCGCTTCAGCTGCGGTCTTCGCGGCGCCGCTGGTTGCGGCGCTGGTCCGCATAAACGCTGTTCACGCGAGCGGCCGTCTGCTCGCGGTTGACGGCCTGCTGGATCAGCGCCTCCAGTTGGTCGCTGGGGAGGCTGTCCAAGGGGCGCTCGCAGACATCGAGTCCCAACTTCAGGTCGAACGACGAAGCGAGCCAACCCGAGGATTCCGTTTCGCTCTCGCTGCTGCCGGCAGTCGGGCTCGCAGGAGGCACGTCACTCGCGCCGAACGGTCGCGACTTTGCATGAGACAGGGACATTGAAGCTCCCGGGAAAGCGGACATCACCGCGGTGCCGAAGCTTCGGCGATCCTTGCCATGGGCGCGTCCCGATAGGGGGTAGCTCCGATGGGGGAGAGGAGTGTCAGCTCTTCAGTTCCGATTCGAGCCCACGAATCAAGGCGCGTGCGGCCTCCTTGGACATTTCAGCCGGCAGCATCAGCCCGTTGTCGAACTGCAAGTGCAATCGCACGCGCGTCGGGTCCTGCGCAGCCACCGCGCCAATGCCCAGACACTCGAGTGCCGGCGGCACGGGGGGAGCGTTTGCTTCGCCAGGCACGGTTCCGGCTTCGGCTGCCTTGGCCAGCAAGGTCACGGCGACCAGCGGGGCAAGGTCCCGCATGATGGCGATGGCCAGACTGCGGCGCTCGCCGGCAAGCAAGGCGTCCGCTTTCAACAGGATGGCCGCCCCGTCGGCGGCAGGTTCGGCCGCCCGGAGGGCCGCGATTTGCAGTTGCAGCGGCTGCAGATTGTTTTCTTCTTGCATACGCAGGGTCCTTTCCCACGTGGTCGTTGACATGGGCAAAAGCGTAACCAGCGTGCCCGGTCTTTCCTGCCGGCGCGGGTCAGCGCCAGCCGTCGGCCGTCGGGCAGGGCGCTTGTCGGAATGCGCCTACGTGCAGGGGTGGTCCGCGCTCCGGCCGCTCACAACGCGTGGGACTGCAACTGCTCCAGCGAGACGTAGGCCAGGGCGCGCTCGTGCGTGCTGTCCAGAACGACCGGCGGCGCCGCACCCGCTTCGAGCGCCTCCTTCCAGCGCAGGGCGCACAGGCACCAGCGGTCGCCTGGCTTCAGGCCGGCAAAACGCCACTCCGGCCGCGGTGTGACGAGGTCGTTGCCGCGCTCGCGCGAGAAGGCGAGGAAAGCGGCAGTGACCCGGGTGCAGATCACGTGCGTGCCGAGATCCTCGGCCGAGGTGCTGCAGCAGCCGTCTCGGAAGTAGCCGGTCAGCGGATCGTAGGAGCAGGGGCGCAGCGTCTCGCCGAGCACGTTCAGGGCCATGGGCGGCTCACTTCGCCGGCACGCCCTTGTTGAACAGTGTCATCGCCGTGCCGATCAGCGCCGAGACCTCGCTCATGTTGCCCGGCACGATCATGGTGTTGTTCTTCTGTGCGAGCTGGCTGTAGGCGTCGACCGCGCGCTCGGCCACCTTCAGCTGCACGGCCTGCTCGCCACCGGGTTCGCGGATCGCCGCGGCGATCTGGCGGATCGCGCCGGCGGTCGCCTCGGCGACCGCGGTGATCGCGGCGGCCTCGCCCAGTGCGTTGTTGATCTCGGCTTGCTTCTCGCCCTCGGAGCGGGCGATGAAGGCTTCGCGCTCGCCGGTGGCGATGTTGATCTGCTCCTGGCGCCGGCCCTCCGAGGCCGCGATCAACGCGCGCTTTTCGCGCTCAGCGGTGATCTGGGCCTGCATCGCGTGCAGGATGGCGGCCGGCGGCGTCAGGTCCTTGATCTCGTAGCGCAGCACCTTGACGCCCCAGTTCAGCGCCGCCTCGTCGAGCGCGTGGACGACGGCGGCGTTGATCGCGTTGCGCTCCTCGAAGGTCTTGTCGAGCTCCATCTTGCCGATCACGCTGCGCAGCGTGGTCTGGGCCAGCTGGGTGATCGCGAGGATGTAGTTGGACGCGCCGTAGCTGGCACGCATCGGGTCGGTGACCTGGAAGTAGAGGATGCCGTCGACAGTGAGCTGGGTGTTGTCCTTGGTGATGCAGACCTGGCTCGGCACGTCCAACGGAATCTCCTTCAGCGAATGCCGATAGGCGAGGCGGTCGACGAAGGGCACCAGGAAGTTCAGGCCGGGAACGAGCGTTGCGTGGTACTTGCCGAGCCGCTCCACGACCCAGGCACTCTGCTGCGGCACGACCTTGATCGAGCGCGCGATGAAGATGATGGCGATGACGAAGAAGACGATGGCGACGATTTCCATGGGGATCCCTGAAGGAGGAAGGGGAATCAGCGAACCAGCAGCAAGCGGGAGCCGTCGATGGCGTGGATGACATGCTCGCCGGGCGACGGCGCGCCATCGCCGGCGTAGCGCGCGCTCCACTGCGCACCGCGGTAGCTGACCATGGCCGAACCGTCGGCCTGCCACTCGGTGACATGCACGCGCTCGCCGATATCGAGGTTGACGTTGCGGTCGGCGCTGGCCGCCGCAGCGGGGGGCCGCCGCAGGCGTTTGAGGTGCCAGGCGATCACCGCGCCGCCGCCGACCAGGGCCGCCGCGAGCATCTGGACGCTGAACCCGAAGCCGGCATGGGCGGCGAAGGCCGCGGCCACGAAGCCCAGCGCGAGCATCAGGAGGTAGAAGGTGCCGGTGGTCAGCTCGGCCGCGACCAGCGCGCCGCTCGCGATCCACCACCAGGTGGCGGCACTCCAGTCCATCGGGCCTCCTCGGATGTGCTTGCGTCTGACGAACAATGTTGCATTCAGTGTACGACGCAGCGTTTCGTGCCCTGGCTCATCAAGCCGTTGCAGATGTAGCCCTAAACTCCGCGCTTCCTTGAGCGGGGTGGTCCCGCCAGCAGCGCCCGCCGGAGGCCTCCAGATGCAGCACTTTCGTTTCCCCATCGTCATCATCGACGAGGACTTTCGCTCCGAGAACACCTCCGGACTGGGCATCCGTGCGCTGGCGGACGCGATCGTCAAGGAAGGCTTCGAGATCCTGGGCGTCACCAGCTACGGCGACCTGAGCCAGTTCGCCCAGCAGCAGAGCCGCGCCAGTGCTTTCATCCTGTCGATCGACGACAACGAGTTCACCCACGAGGGGCCCGAACTCGCGCCGGCCGTGCTGAACCTGCGCCAGTTCATCCGCGAGATCCGCCGCAAGAACCTGGAGATTCCGATCTACCTTTACGGCGAGACCCGCACCTCGCAACACCTGCCCAATGACGTGCTGCGCGAGCTGCACGGCTTCATCCACATGTTCGAGGACACGCCCGAGTTCGTGGCCCGCCACATCATCCGCGAGGCCAGGAGCTATCTCGACGGACTGGCGCCGCCATTCTTCAAGGCATTGGTCGACTACGCGCAGGACGGTTCCTATTCCTGGCACTGCCCTGGCCACAGCGGCGGCGTGGCGTTCCTGAAGAGCCCGGTCGGGCAGATGTTCCACCAGTTCTTCGGCGAGAACATGCTGCGCGCCGACGTCTGCAACTCGGTCGACGAGCTCGGTCAGTTGCTCGACCACACCGGCCCGGTGGCTCAGAGCGAGCGCAATGCGGCCCGCATCTTCAACGCCGACCACTGCTTCTTCGTCACCAACGGCACCAGCACCAGCAACAAGATGGTCTGGCACCACACCGTGGCGCCCGACGACGTGGTGGTGGTGGACCGCAACTGCCACAAGTCCATCCTGCACGCGATCATCATGACCGGCGCGGTGCCGGTGTTCCTGCCGCCGACGCGCAACCACCTGGGCATCATCGGCCCGATCCCGAAGGCCGAGTTCGAGCCCGCGGCGATCCGCAAGCGCATTGCCGCCAACCCGCTGCTCGCGCATGTGGACCCGGCCACCGTCAAGCCGCGCATCCTGACGTTGACGCAAAGCACCTACGACGGCGTGCTCTACAACACCGAGACCATCAAGGGACTGCTCGACGGCTGGATCGACACAGTGCATTTCGACGAGGCCTGGCTGCCTCACGCTGCCTTCCACAAGTTCTACGGCAGCTACCACGCGATGGGCAAGAACCGTCCGCGGCCGAAGGAAGCGGTGGTCTATGCCACGCAGTCGACGCACAAGCTGCTGGCCGGCATCAGCCAGGCTTCTCAGGTGCTGGTGCAGGATGCCCAGAACACCAAGCTCGACCGCCACCTGTTCAACGAAGCCTATCTGATGCATACCTCGACGTCGCCGCAGTACGCGATCATCGCGAGCTGCGACGTCGCGGCGGCGATGATGGAGCCCCCCGGAGGAACCGCACTGGTGGAGGAGAGCATCCAGGAAGCGCTCGACTTCCGGCGTGCGATGCGCAAGGTCGACAAGGAATTCGGCAAGGACTGGTGGTTCAAGGTCTGGGGCCCCGACAAGCTGGCCGAGGACGGCATCGGCAAGCCCGAGGACTGGATGATCAAGGCCGACGCCAAGTGGCACGGCTTCGGTCCGCTGGCCGAAGGCTTCAACATGCTCGACCCGATCAAGTCGACGCTTGTGACGCCGGGACTCGACGTGGCCGGCAAGTTCGCCAAGACCGGCATCCCGGCCTCGATCGTCACCAAGTTCCTGGCCGAGCATGGCGTGATCGTCGAGAAGACCGGGTTGTACTCGTTCTTCATCATGTTCACGATCGGCATCACCAAGGGTCGGTGGAACACGCTGCTGACCGCGCTGCAGCAGTTCAAGGACGACTACGACAAGAACGCGCCGCTGTGGCGCATCCTGCCGGAGTTCTGCGCCGCCCACCCGCGCTACGAGCGCATGGGGCTGCGCGACCTGGCGCAGAGCATCCACGAGGCCTACGTCAAGGGCGATATCGCCCGGCTGACCACCGAGATGTACCTGTCGGACCTGCAGCCGGCGATGAAGCCCAGTGAGGCCTACGCCCACATCGCGCACCGCAAGACCGAGCGAGTGGAGATCGAGAGCCTGGAAGGGCGCATCACCACCTCGCTGCTGACACCCTATCCACCGGGCATCCCGCTGCTGATCCCGGGTGAGCGCTTCAACAAGAAGATCGTCGACTACCTGCGCTTCACCCGCGACTTCAACCGTCGATTCCCCGGTTTCGACACCGATGTGCACGGTTTGGTCGAGGAGGAAACCGACAGCGGCGAGCGCCGCTACGCCGTGGACTGCGTGAAGCAGTGAGGTCAGCGTCCGGAGACGATCGATCGCCTCCGGCAACAGGGATCAGGCGTCGGTCATGCCGCTGGCGACCCGGCTGAAGCCGCCGTCGACATAGGTGATCTCGGCTGTCACGCCGGCCGCCAGGTCGCTGAGCAGGAAAGCCGCAACGTTGCCCACGTCGTCGATCGTCACATTGCGGCGCAGCGGCGCATTGTTCTCCACCACGTCGAGGATCTTGCCAAAGCCCTTGATGCCCGACGCCGCCAGCGTCTTGATCGGCCCGGCCGAGATGCCATTGACGCGCACGCCGCGCGGGCCCAGGCTGCCGGCGAGGTAGCGCACGCTGGCCTCCAGAGAGGCCTTGGCCAGGCCCATGGTGTTGTAGTTCGGCACGACCCGCTCGGCGCCCAGGTAGGTCAGCGTCAGCAACGCGGCCTTCGGGGTCAGCAGCGGCGCCGCCGCCTTGGCCAGCGCCGGGAAGCTGTACGAGGAGATGTCGTGGGCGATGCGGAAGGCCTCGCGGCTCAGGCCGTCGAGGAAGTCGCCGGCGATCGCCTCGCGCGGCGCGAAGCCGATCGAGTGGACGAAACCGTCGAATTGGGGCCAGGTCAGGGCGAGTTGCTGGAACATCGCGTCGATCTGCGCGTCTTCGGCGACGTCGCAGTCGAAGATCAGGTGGAGTCGAACTCACGGGCGAATTCGGTGGTCCGCTCCTTGAAGCGCTCGCCGACATAGCTGAACGCCAGTTCAGCGCCTTCGCGCCGGCAGGCGCGGGCGATGCCGTAGGCGATCGAGCGGTTGGACAGCAGTCCGGTGATCAGCAGCCGCTTGCCGGCGAGAAAGCCCATGTCATGTCTCCATCCCACTGTTTGCAGCCCGAAATTCTGGCACGGCGGCGTGGCTCCGCCATGCTCTTGACACCCCCGATGCTTGCCGGTAGTGCGTGCCCACGCTACAATCCCCGCTTCGCTAGACCAGATTTCGCCAGACAAGAAATTGGGCCGGAGATTCCAGCCCTTTTTTTTTGTTCGATTGTTTTTGCGGACGTTCCTTTTTGCAGTTCATGGAGCGGGTTTCAACCCGGGAACCTTCAGTCGATGAGTTGGCAGGCAGCCGTTGAGAAAACCGTGACCGGATTCGGTTATGAGTTGGTGGAATGCGAGCGGGGCTCGCAGGGGTTGCTGCGCGTATTCATCGACCGGGTGCCGGGACAGGTCTACGACGGTGGTCCGGGGGAATTCGTGACGGTCGAGGACTGCGAGAAGGTGACCCGCCAATTGCAGTATGTGCTGGAGGTCGAGAACTGCGATTACTCGCGGCTCGAGGTCTCCTCGCCCGGCCTGGACCGCCCGCTGAAGAAGTCGGCCGACTACGCCCGCTTCGCCGGTGAGCGGATCGACATCACGCTGAAGCTGCCGTTCCAAGGTCGCAAAAAGTACCAGGGCGTGCTCGCAGCGGCCGGCGAGGCGTGGGAACTGCATTTCAACGACGGCAAGCAGGATCAGGTCTTGGGATTCACGCTCGAGGAAGTTCGCGACGCCCGGCTCGTGCCGGTCGTGGACTTCAAGGGCCGCAAGGGCAAGGAGCAAGCCGAGCCCGCGGCGCAGGTACCCGGAGGTTACGAACAATGAACCGCGATCTGTTGGACTTTGTGGATGCGATCGCTCGCGAGAAGAGCGTCGAGCGTGATGTCGTGTTCGAGGCCGTCGAGGCGGCGCTCGCCTCGGCGAGCAAGAAACTGCATGGCGGCGAGGTCGACATCCGCGTATCGGTCGACCGCGACACCGGCGAGTACGAAACGTTTCGCCGCTGGCTCGTCGTGCCCGACAGCGCCGGCCTGCAGAACGCCGACGCCGAGGAACTGCTGACCGATGCCCGCGACCGCATCGAAGACATCGAGGAAGGCGACTACATCGAGGAAGCCATCGAGTCGGTGTCGATCGGGCGCATCGGTGCGCAGGCCGCCAAGCAGGTGATCCTGCAGAAGGTGCGCGACGCCGAGCGCGAGCAGTTGCTCAATGACTTCCTGTCGCGCGGCGACAAGATCTTCGTCGGCACCGTCAAGCGCCTCGACAAGGGCGACCTCGTCGTCGAGAGCGGCCGGGTCGAGGGGCGTCTGAAGCGAAGTGAGCTGATCGCCAAGGAAAACCTCCGCACCGGCGACCGCGTTCGCGCCTACATCACGGAAGTGGACACCACGCAACGCGGGCCGCAGATCATGCTGTCGCGCAGCGCACCTGGCTTCATGGTGGAACTGTTCCGCCACGAGGTTCCGGAGATCGAGCAGGGCCTGCTCGAGATCAAAAGCTGCGCCCGAGATGCAGGTTCGCGCGCCAAGATCGCCGTGCTGTCGCACGACAAGCGGGTCGACCCGATCGGCACCTGCGTGGGTGTGCGCGGCTCGCGCGTCAATGCCGTCACCAACGAACTGGCTGGCGAGCGTGTCGACATCGTGCTGTGGTCGGCCGATCCGGCGCAGTTCGTGATCGGCGCGTTGGCGCCGGCCAATGTGCAGTCGATCGTGGTCGACGAGGAGAAGCATGCGATGGACGTGGTGGTCGACGAGGAGAACCTCGCCATCGCCATCGGCCGCGGCGGCCAGAATGTGCGCCTCGCTTCTGAGCTGACCGGCTGGCGCATCAATATCATGAGCGCCGAGGAGTCGCAGGACAAGCAGGCGACCGAATCGGAGTCGATCCGCAAGCTGTTTGTCGAGAAGCTCGACGTCGATGCCGAGGTGGCCGACATCCTGATCGCCGAGGGTTTCACCAGCCTCGAGGAAGTGGCCTACGTGCCGCTGCAAGAAATGCTGGAGATGGAGTCCTTCGATGAGGACACCGTCCACGAGTTGCGCACGCGGGCCAAGGACGCGCTGCTGACGATGGAGATCGCCCAGGAAGAGAAGCTCGAAAGCGTTTCGCAGGATCTGCGCGACCTCGAGGGGCTCGATGCCGAGCTGATCGCCAGGCTGGCCGAAGGCGGCATCCACACGCGCGACGACCTGGCCGATCTCGCGGTCGACGAACTGACCGAGCTGACCGGCGTGGCCGACGAGCAGGCGAAGGCCCTGATCATGAAGGCGCGCGAGCACTGGTTCACTGCCTGAAGCGCCGCCCGCACCGCACTCCGCATCACCGTTCGCACCGATACACCAAGGACACTCCACAATGGCTGTGACTACCGTCGCACAGTTTGCCGCCGAGCTGAATCGCCCGGCTGCGGCGCTGCTCGAGCAGCTTCACTCCGCTGGCGTCGCGAAGGCGTCCACGGACGACGCGCTGACCGAAGCCGACAAGGAGCGCCTGCTCGACTTCCTGCGCTCCTCGCACGGCACCGGGAGCGCCGAGCGCAAGAAGATCACGCTGACAAAAAAATCGACCACCGAGATCAAGCAGGCCGATGCCTCCGGCAAGGCCCGCACCATCCAGGTCGAAGTGCGCAAGAAGCGCACGTTCATCAGGCGCGACGATGCGCCGGCTGCCGTTGAAGAGACGACGGCTGCCGCACCGGTGATCGACGAAGCCGAACTGCAGAAGCGCGAAGAAGAAGCCAGCCGTCAGGCCGAGCTGCTGCGCCGCCAGGAAGAGGATCTGGCCGAGAAGCGCCGTGCGCGCGAGGCCCAGGAGCAGGCCGAGCGGGAGGCCGCCGAGGCGCGCCAGCGTGCCGCGGCTGAAGCTGCAGCCGCTGCGCTGGAGGCCGCTGCCGCCGAACCGGTGGTGCCGGCCAAGGTCGAAGCGACCGGTGTCAAGGCCGCCGCGCCGGACACTGCGCCGGCGGTGGCCGCTCCGGCCGAACCGCCCAAGCCCGCGCTGCGCGTGGTGAAGGCCGCCGACATCGAAGCCGAGGAGAAGCAGAAGGCCGCCGACCTCGCCAAGCGCCGCAAGGCCGCCGAGGACGAGGCCTCCGCGATCCGCGCGATGATGAACGCGCCGAAGAAGGTGCTCGTGGCGAAGAAGCCCGAGGAGCCGAAGCCGGCCGAAGGCATCAAGGGCACGATCCACAAGCCCACCGCCAAGCCGGGCGCCCCGGCGGCAGCAGGCGCTGCGGGTGCCGCCAAGCCGGGCGACAAGAAGTCGGTCAAGTCCGAGAAGCTGTCGTCGAGCTGGGCCGACGACGCCGCGAAGAAGCGCGCCGCGCTGCGCGGCGGAGCACGCCCCGATGCCGGCGGCCGTGGCGGCTGGAAGGCACCGCGCGGCGGGCGTCGCGGCGGCGACCGTGGCGACAGCCCGTCGACTTCACCGCGCCGGCCGAGGCTCAGGTCTACGAGGTGCACGTGCCCGAGACCATCAGCGTCGCCGATCTGGCGCACAAGATGTCGGTCAAGGCCTCCGAGGTCATCAAGCAACTGATGAAGCTGGGTCAGATGGTCACCATCAACCAGCAGCTCGACCAGGAAACCGCCATGATCCTGGTGGAAGAGATGGGTCACAAGGCCTTCACGGCCAAGCTCGACGACCCGGATGCCTTCCTCGAGGACGACGTGGAAGTGACCGACGTGCCGCTGGAGCCGCGCGCTCCGGTGGTCACGGTGATGGGCCACGTGGATCACGGCAAGACCTCGCTGCTCGACTACATCCGCACCACGCGCGTGGCGGCGGGTGAGGCCGGCGGCATCACGCAGCACATCGGCGCGTATCACGTCGAGACGCCGCGCGGCATGATCACCTTCCTCGACACCCCGGGCCACGAAGCCTTCACGGCGATGCGGGCGCGCGGCGCCAAGGCCACCGACCTGGTGATCCTGGTCGTGGCGGCCGACGACGGCGTGATGCCGCAGACCAAGGAAGCGATCCACCACGCCAAGGCGGCCGAGGTGCCGCTGATCGTGGCGATCAACAAGATCGACAAGCCGGGCACCAACCTGGAGCGCGTGCGCAGCGAACTGATCGCCGAGCAGGTGGTCCCGGAAGACTTCGGCGGCGATTCGCCCTTCGTGCAGGTGTCAGCCAAGACCGGTCAAGGCATCGACGAGCTGCTGGAGCAGGTGCTGCTGCAGGCCGAGGTGCTGGAACTGCAGGCGCAGGTTGCCGCGCCCGCCAAGGGCCTGGTGATCGAGGCGCAGCTCGACAAGGGCCGCGGCCCGGTCGCGACGGTGCTGGTGCAGTCGGGCACGCTCAAGCGTGGCGACGTGGTCCTGGCCGGTTCGACCTACGGTCGTGTGCGTGCCATGCTCGACGAGAACGGCAAGCCCGCCACCGAGGCCGGCCCGTCGATCCCGGTCGAGATCCAGGGCCTGACCGAGGTGCCGCAGGCCGGTGACGAGTTCATGGTGCTGTCCGACGAGCGGCGTGCGCGCGAGATCGCCACCTTCCGTTCCGGCAAGTACCGCGACGTGAAGCTGTCCAAGCAACAGGCCGCCAAGCTCGAGAACATGTTCGAGACCATGGGCCAGGGTGAGGTGCAGACGCTACCGCTCATCATCAAGCCGACGTGCAGGGCTCGCAGGAGGCGCTGGGCGCCTCGCTGCTCAAGCTCAGCACGGCCGAGGTCAAGGTGCAGATCGTCCACGCAGCGGTGGGCGGCATCAGCGAGAGCGACGTCAACCTGGCCATCGCGTCGAAGGCCGTCATCATCGGCTTCAATGTGCGGGCCGATGCCGGTGCGCGCAAGCTGGCCGAGGGCAACAACGTCGACCTGCGCTACTACAACATCATTTACGACGCGGTCGACGAGATCAAGTCGGCGATGACGGGCATGCTGGCGCCGGAGCAGAAGGAAGAGCTCATCGGCACCGCTGAGATCCGCACGGTGTTCGTGGCCTCGAAGATCGGCACGGTGGCAGGCTCGATGGTCACCTCCGGCATCGTGCGTCGCAACGCACGCTTCCGCCTGCTGCGCGAGAACGTGGTGGTCTACAGCGGCGAGATCGAGTCGGTGCGCCGCATGAAGGACGACGTGCGCGAGGTCAAGGAAGGCTTCGAGTGCGGCATCAAGCTGAAGAACTACAACGACATCAAAGAGGGCGACCAGCTGGAAGTCTTCGAGATCAAGGAAGTCGCCCGAACGCTGTAAGGCGGAGTTGGCCTCGTGCACGGACCCCGCCCTCGAAAGTCGGCGGGGTTCGTGCTTGAGGGGTCGTTCAGGAGCCCATCATGAAGCACAAGCGCGCCATTCCCAACCGCAGCCTGCGCGTGGCCGACCAGATCCAGCGCGACGTCGCCGGGCTCATCCGTGAGCTCAAGGACCCGCGCATCGGCATGGTCACGATCCAGGCGGTCGAGGTCACGCCCGACTATGCGCACGCGAAGGTGTTCTTCTCGGTGCTGATCGGCGATCCGGCCGAGAGCGCCGCCGCGCTGAACGAGGCCGCCGGTTACCTGCGCAACAGCCTCTTCAAGCGCCTGCAGATCCACACCGTGCCCACACTGCATTTCCAGTTCGACCGTACCACCGAGCGTGCGGCCGACCTCAACGCGCTGATCCACGAGGCCAACGCGACCCGGGCGAAGGACGCGGACGATCAACCGGGTGCCACCGAGGCCTGACGTGAACCCGGTTGCGCTGAACCGTCCACCCCGCCGCGTGCCGCAAGCCGTGCGCGAGCCGCGTGCACCGCGCCGTGCGCTGCACGGCGTGCTGCTGCTCGACAAGCCGCTGGGCTGGTCGAGCAACGACGCGCTGCAGAAGGTCAAGGGCATGCTGCGCGCCGAGAAGGGGGGGCACACCGGCACCCTCGATCCGCTGGCGACGGGCCTGCTGCCGCTGTGCTTCGGCGCGGCCACCAAGTTTTCTCAGGCCAGCCTGGATGCCGACAAGACCTACCGTGCGACGCTGAAGCTCGGCGTCACGCGCATCGGTGGCGACGGCGAGGGCGAGGTGATCGAGACGCGCCCGGTGTCCTTCGACGACGCGGCGCTGCACGCCGCCTGCACCGCCCTGACCGGCGAGACGATGCAGCTGCCACCGATGCATTCGGCGCTCAAGCACGAGGGCAAGGCACTCTACGAATACGCGCGCGCCGGCGTCGAGGTCGAACGCACCCCGCGGCGAGTCGTGATTCATCGGCTGGACATCCTGCGCTGGCACGCTGACGAGCTCGACATCGAGGTCTGCGTCAGCAAGGGCACCTACATCCGCACACTCGCCGAAGACCTGGGCCGTGCGCTCGGCTGCGGCGCCCACCTGAGCGCGCTGCGCCGGGTGGCCAGCGGACCGGTGCAACTGGACGGCGCGATCACCATCGACGCGCTGCAGGCGCTCGATCCCGTGCTGCGCGAGCAGCGCCTGTTGCCACCCGACGTGCTGGTGGCCGACTGGCCTGCCGTGCGGTTGGCGGCTGACGAGGCCGGCCGCTTCCTGTCCGGCCTGCGTCGCCGCGTCGAGGCTGTGGATTGCGCCGCGGTGCGGGTATACGGCCCCGAGCCGCGTGCCTTCCTCGGCAGCGCCCACGTGAAGGCCGGAGAACTGATCCCCGGCCGGCTGCTGAGCCCGCCTGAAGTGCAGGCGCTGATCGACGCCAGCCCTGCCGCCGACACCGCGACCGCTGCGCCCCTTACCGAATCCAAGCAAGTGAGCATGACATGACGACCAGCAACAACGCCCGCCAGATCCGCAACGTGGCGATCATCGCGCACGTCGACCACGGCAAGACCACGCTCGTGGACCAGCTGCTGCGCCAGAGCGGCACCTTCCGCGAGAACGAGAAGGTCGCCGAGCGCGTGATGGACAGCAACGACATCGAAAAGGAACGTGGCATCACGATCCTGTCGAAGAACTGTGCCGTCGAGTGGAAGGGCACCCACGTCAACATCGTCGACACCCCCGGGCACGCCGATTTCGGCGGCGAGGTCGAGCGCGTGCTGTCGATGGTCGATTCGGTGCTGCTGCTGGTCGACGCGGTGGAAGGCCCGATGCCGCAGACCCGCTTCGTGACGAAGAAGGCGCTGGCGCTGGGCCTGAAGCCCATCGTCGTCGTCAACAAGGTCGACCGCCCCGGCGCGCGGCCCGACTACGTGATCAACGCCACCTTCGACCTGTTCGACAAGCTCGGCGCCACCGAGGAACAGCTCGACTTCCCGATCATCTACGCCTCCGGCCTGAACGGCTGGGCGTCGACGACGCCCGGCGAGGTAGGGACGAACATGGCGCCGCTGTTCGACGCCATCCTGCAGCACGTGCCGCCGCACGAAGGCGATCCCGAAGGCCCGCTGCAGCTGCAGATCTGCTCGCTCGATTACTCCACCTTCGTCGGCCGCATCGGCATCGGACGCATCAATCAGGGCACGCTCAAGCCGATGCAGGACGTGGCGGTTTTCTCCGGCGAGGACAGCATCCCGTTCAAGGCGCGCGTGAACCAGGTGCTGAAGTTCGACGGTCTGGAGCGCGTGCAGGCCACCGAGGCCGGCCCCGGCGACATCGTGCTGATCAACGGCATCGAGGACATCGGCATCGGCGTTACGCTGACCGACATCGACGATCCGGTGCCGCTGCCGATGCTGGAGGTGGACGAGCCCACGCTGACGATGAACTTCTGCGTCAACAACTCGCCGCTGGCTGGACGCGAAGGCAAGTTCGTCACCAGCCGTCAGCTGCGCGACCGGCTTGACCGCGAGCTGCAGAGCAACGTGGCGCTGCGCGTCAAGGACACCGACGAGGACGGCATCTTCGAGGTCTCGGGCCGCGGCGAACTGCACCTGACCATCCTGCTGGAGAACATGCGCCGTGAGGGCTACGAGCTCGCGGTGAGCAAGCCGCGCGTGGTGTTCCATGAGGTGAACGGCGAGCGCCACGAGCCGATGGAGCTGGTGACCGCCGACGTCGAGGAACAGCACCAGGGGGGGGTGATGCAGGCGCTGGGGCTGCGCAAGGCCGATCTGGTGAACATGGAGCCCGATGGCATGGGGCGCGTGCGCCTGGAGTACCGCATTCCGGCGCGCGGCCTGATCGGCTTTTCCAACGAGTTCATGAACCTGACCCGCGGCACCGGGCTCATCAGCAACATCTTCGACGGCTACGAGCCTACAAGGGCGAGCTCGAGGGCCGCAAGAACGGAGTACTGATCAGCCAGGACGACGGCGAGATCGTGACCTATGCGCTCGGCAAACTCGACGACCGCGGGCGCATGTTCGTCAAGGCCGGCGACCCGGTGTACGAAGGCATGCTGGTCGGCATCCACTCGCGCGACAACGACCTGGTGGTCAACGCGGTGCGCGCCAAGCAGCTCACCAACTTCCGCGTCAGCGGCAAGGAAGATGCGATCAAGATCACGCCGCCGATCATCCTGTCGCTCGAGTACGCGGTGGAGTTCATCGCCGACGACGAGCTGGTGGAGATCACCCCGAAGTCGATCCGGCTGCGCAAGCGCCACCTGAAGGAACACGAGCGCAAGCGCGCGTCGCGCGAAGCCGCCTGAGTCCTTGCCGGGGCCGATGACACACGGACGCGCGGTCACGCTGATGATCGTGGTGACGCTCCTCTGGAGTATCGCCGGTGTCGTCACTCGTCACCTGGACGCTGCGCGCAGCTTCGAGGTGACCTTCTGGCGCAGCTGTTCAACGCGCTGACGCTCACGGTGGCGCTGAGCGCGATGCGGGGCGCGGCGCTGTGGCGCGGCCTGCTGCGTGCGCCCTGGCCGGTGTGGGCATCGGGACTGTGCTGGGCGACGATGTTCACTGCCTTCATGGTGGCGATCACCCTGACGACGGTGGCCAACGTGCTGGTCACGATGGCGATCGGGCCGCTGATCACCGCGCTGTTCGCGCGGATCTTCCTGCACCACCGGCTGCCGGCGCGCACCTGGATCGCGATCGCGGTCGGCGGCATCGGCATCGCCTGGATGTTCGGCCAGGAGGCGGGAGCGGGCATGTCGCTCACCGGTACCCTGATCGCGCTGACGGTGCCGCTGGCGGCGGCCACCAACTGGACGGTGTTGCAGTACGCCAGCCACGGTCCGGCCGATCCCGACGAAGCCGCAGTGGCCACCCAGGACATGCTGCCGGCCGTGCTGATCGGTGGGCTGCTGTCGGCCGTCGTGGCGCTGCCGCTCGCCTGGCCGCTGCAGGCCTCGGGCCACGACCTCGGGCTGCTCGGTCTGCTGGGTGCCGTGCAACTGGCCATTCCCTGCCTGCTCGTGGTGCGGCTGACCCGCGAACTGCCGGCACCGGAGATCGCGCTGCTGGGCCTGCTAGAGGTGCTGTTCGGTGTGAGCTGGGCCTGGCTCGGGGCCGGTGAGCGACCGGGGCCGAGCACGCTGACGGGCGGAGCGCTGGTGCTCGGCGCGCTGGTCGTCAACGAAGTGCTGGCCCTGAGGCTGCGACGCTGAGCAGGACCGGCCTCGGCGCAGCGGCAGCCAGCTGCTAGTCTGTCGATACGACGAACTCGCAGGAGTCACCGAAATGCAGAAGCCTGCCCGTTTCCTGGTGCTGATCGAGTCGGATGGCATGATGCTGGCGCGGCTCTTCGACGCCGAGCGCAGGCAACTCGCCGAGTTCGACGCTTCCTCTGAGGAGGTGGCGGTGATGTCCAGCGGGTTGCTGCCCAGCGATGCCGCCGGCGCGCTGTGGGAGGCGGCGCTCGCCGGCCACAGCGAGGGTGAGCGACAGGCCGCCAGGGTTTACACGCTCGATGTCTGACTCGCGGTGCCGACCTAGCGCCTGCGCCGGATCGCGGCGGCAGACGCTAGGATTTCTTGATGGCACGCAGGTAGACCCCCACGGTGAAGAACCGCTCGAGCGGTGTGATCTTCCTCAGGAGGTTGAAGACCGGAAGCAGGGGGCTGCGCCCGCGGTTGTAGCGAATCTCGGTGGCGGCCCAGTCTCGCGCTCCGAGATAGCGCTGCAACTGCTCGGGCCGGAGCTTGTTGAGGCCCAGATCCATGGCCGATCGAATGGTTTTGCCGCAATGCGCAGATATTCTGCGACATAGCCATGCCTCCGGCAGTATGGCGTGCAGCCACGGTAACCTCAGCTTGAATCGACCGTGGTCACCCCAGGGGCTGAAATAGAACGGCGAAAACCCGGCTGCCAGCACTCCGCCGGGGGCCAGCAGGCGGAATATGTGACCGACCATCGCATCGAGCTGTTCGACGTGCTCGAAGGTATCTTTGCTGATGATCAGATCGAATTCACCTTGCAGCTCGGCAATATCGATCGATTGGAAGCGAACCCGGCCCTGAAGTTTTCCGAAATTGGCTTTGAGGTTCGCGCCGGCGAACGCGATGCGATCGTCGTCCAGATCGATTCCCAGCACCGATGAGGCGCCAGCCTGGGCCGCGTGCACCGACAGCGCACCATGTCCGCAGCCGATTTCGAGCACTCTCTTGCCGGCGAACGACAGTTGCACGCCAAGCCGCTCCAACCACGCCCCATTCGCCGCGGTCTCCCGCTGAAAATAGGCGTGATCGCGGCGTGATTGCAATTCAGCGGCGCTTTCGCCCGGCCGTGCCGGAAGTGCCCATGGTTGAATGATCTGCATGAGTATTCCTTGAAATACCGGGCGACAGTTATTCCTGTCGCTGTATTTGCGACGGTTTTTAGTACGGGATACAGACTAGCGAGCTTCCTGGGTTTTCGGCTGACGTGCAGTTGCGCGTCAGACGTTCGTCAGTGCCTTGTCACTCAGCCGCTGCCGAGGGCATGACCTAGTCTCTCGGGCAACCGTGAGCCTTGCGCATCAGCCACCTGCACAACTGGGACAATGCAGGCACCGTGCGGGTCCAGCGCCCTGCACCCAACCCTTCTGGTAGTTCAGTGGAACGAGACCTCACTTCGGATCGGCAGTGGAATCCGTGGCGCCTGTCGGTCGCGCCGATGATGGATCGTTGCGAAAAAGCAGCATCCATGCGGGTTTCGGGGTTGTCGTGTGCAGGGCGTGTGCACAACGTGTGCGTGGCGCGGTCGCGATTTGTCGTCTGGACCGAGCTTGCTGTGCGATAGTGCTCGCCCGGGCTTGACAGGGGTGATATCGCCCGCACTATCATGAACTACAAGAAGCTGGCGAAAATCAAGGTAGAACTGTCGGAGCTTCGATCCAATCCCATCGGGATCAAGCCACGCAAGCTCATTCGGCTTGCGCTTCAGCTGAAGCGCGTTAGGAAACTGGGTTCACCAATGAACCGACGTATGTCCGCAAGCTCGACCCGGCCCTCAATCCGCCGCTATCAATCCCTGCGCACCCAGTGCTCAAGCGACGAACTGCTATGAGCGTCATTGACGCCCTCCTAGACGATGTTGACGCTTGGACTCAGTATTTAGATCAACATGGCGAGACCGATGAAAGCAACGATGAACCCGGACAAGTTGACGAGTAAGGACTTGGCCTTGACGCTTGTGCAGAAGGCCTACGCACGTCGCCTCATTCCGGATCCAGAGGGCGGATACACGGCCTCAATTCATGAGCTGCCAGGTTGTTTCGCTGAAGGTGAAACAGCTGAAGAAACGCTGACCGCACTTGATGCAGCAGCTGTCGCTTGGATCGCGGCTGCGGTTGACTCTGGGCATAGGATTCCTGAACCCATCGATGCGAGCGACCACAGCGGGAGGATTGCTTTGCGAGTGCCACGAACGCTTCACCGTATGGCGTCGGAGCGTGCTTGCACTGAAGGGGTCAGCGTCAACCAATTGCTGGTAACAGCCATTGCCACATTTTTAGGCCAGAGAGACGGGCTGGACATGGCTCTCTCTGCGCTCCGAGGAGAAGCTGAAAAGTGCTTCTACGATGTCAAGTGGATTCGCACTTCGAGTGGCGGACTTAACCGCTTGATCGAAGCACAGATGATGAAAATCGCAAACGGAAGCAATGCTCCGGGTTCGTTGCCCGTCCTAATGGACATTTCCTTCCCTCACACGAAGGCACTCCCCGCACTGGTGAACTATGGCTGAAGTCACTCAAGTTGTTTATAAGCACAACGAACTCATCGAGTTGATGCTGCGCGATCAAGGCATCACTGAAGGCTTGTGGATGATCCTTGTGAACTTTGGATTCGGGGCAGGCAATGCCGGTGAATCCGCAGACCGTCCGGAGAGCGTCAACCCCGTTGCTGTCGTCTCCATCGGAGGCATCGGGCTGCAGCGCTCGCCGCAGCCAGGGCCACTTGTTGTTGATGCTTCGAAGCTTTCACCGAAAGCGAAAGCAGGCTGAAAATCACCGCCCCGTCACCAACCCCTGCAGCGTCACCTCGTCCCGCTCGTCATCGGCAAGATGCCCCAGCGGTCGGACGAGCGGCCCCGTGGGTAGCCCGGTGAGCACTCCGACGGCAGTCAAGCCATCGCGCACCGCAGCCTTCGGATTGCCCTCGCCATCGATCGCCCGATAGATGCTCCTCGGGGCTCTCACGGTG
>NZ_AZSN01000060.1:0-22923 GCF_000576225.1 Methylibium sp. T29-B
GGCGGCGGCCGTGTCGCCGGCATCGGCTGGCAGGGAGGTCGGCGCGGTGCGCCAAAGAGGGCGCGTCAGGGCGGCGATCGCGGCAAGGCACAGTGCGGCCGCCAGCAGCAGGAAGAACAACAGCATCGGGGTCATGGGGCGCGCGGTCCGGCGCCGCCGGCGTCGTCCTCGTCGGGTTCGAAGTGATCGTCGCTCAGCCGCGCGCGCCGGCGCAGCACCAGCAGCAGGGTGACCAGGCCGCCCACCAGCAGCACGAAGGGGCCGAACCACAGCAGCCAGGTGCTGGTCCGGACCGGCGGGCGGTAGAGCACGAAGTCGCCGTAGCGGTCGGTCATGTACTGCAGGATCTCGGCCTGGCTGCGGCCTTCGCTCAGCATGTTGCGGACCTGCCGGCGCAGGTCGACGGCGAGGTCGGCGTGCGAGTCGGCGATGGTCTGGTTCTGGCAGACCAGGCAGCGCAGCTCGGCGGCGATGCGCATCACGCGCGCCTCGAGCACCGGGTCCTCGGCCAGCGGCGGGGCGTCCTTCGCCACGGCAGGGCCGGCCAGCAGGCCCGCCAGCAGGGCCGCGGCAACGAAGCGGCGCCCGCTAGCCATTCAGGGCCTTCAGCAGCGGCCGGATGCGGGTTTCGATGACGGCCGGCGTCAACGGGCCGATGTGCTTGAGGCGCACCAGCCCCTGCTGGTCGATCACGAAGGTCTCGGGCACGCCGTAGACGCCGAAGTCGATGCCGACGCGGCCGTCCGCGTCGAAGGCCGAGGCATCGTAGGGGTCGCCGAAGCGGCGCAGCCACTCCAGGCCGGCCGGCCGGGTGTCCTTGTAGTTCAGGCCGATCACCGGCACCGACTTGCTGCGGGCGAACTCCATCAGCGTCGGGTGTTCCTCGCGACAGGCCACGCACCACGAGGCCCACACGTTGAGGATCCACACCTTGCCCAGCAGGTCGTCGCGGCGCAGCGTCTGGTTCGCGTCGTCCAGTCGCGCGAGCGTGAAGGCCGGTGCGGGCTTGCCGATCAGCGGCGAGGGCACCTCGGTCGGCGACAGCCCGAGCCCGCGCCACAGGAAGACGACGAGGACGGCGAACAGGCCGAGCGGAAGGATGTAGCGCAGGCTCCTCAGCATCACGCCACCGCTCCGGCCGGGCCGGCCTGCTGCCCGTGCTCCTGGCGCTGCCGGGCGCGGTAGCGCCGATCGCTCGCCGCGAGGGCACCGCCCAGCGCCATCAGGACGCAGCCGCCCCAGATCCAGTTGACGAAGGGCTTGAAGTAGACCCGCACGATCCAGCTGCCGTCGGCGGTGGGCTCGCCCAGCGACACGTAAAGGTCGCGCGTGATGCCGCGGTCGATGTCGGCCTCGGTCATCGGGTTGCGCTGCACGCGGTAGATGCGCTTCTCGGGCTTCAGCAGCGTCACCGCCTTGCCGTCGCGCGTGACTTCGATCTGGCCCTGCAGGCCGTCGTAGTTCGGGCCCTGGATCTCCTTCAGGCCGCGCAGCGCGAACACGAAGCCGCCGGCCTCGGTGGTGTCGCCGATCGCCATCTTCACGTCACGCTCGAGCTGGTAGGTGGTGACCATGCTCACGCCGAAGGCGAACACCGCCACGCCCAGGTGGGCCAGCATCATGCCGAGCATCGCGCGCGGCAGCTGCCGCGCGCGGGCCGCCAGGCTCATCGGCAGGCTGCCGGCCGGGCGCAGCCGCTCCCACAGGTCGACCCCGAGGGCGGCGACGATCCAGTAGCTCATCAGCAGGCCGAGCGTCGCGCCCAGCGCGATGCGGCCGGCCAGCCAGCCCGTGAGCAGCGCCGCGACCACCGCGATGGCGGCAGCCCAGCGCAGCCGGCGAGCCAGGTCGGGCAGTTCGGCCTGCTTCCAGCGCGCCAGCGGCCCCACGCCGAGCAGGAACACCGCTGGCACCATGAGCGGCACGAACACGGCGTCGAAGTAGGGCGGCCCGACGGAGATCTTGCCCAGGCCCATGGCGTCGAGCAGCAGCGGGTAGAGCGTGCCGAGCAGCACCGACAGCGTGGCGACGACGAACAGCACGTTGTTGGCGAGCAGCATCGACTCGCGCGACACCACGCCGAAGCGGGCGCCGAGCCCCACCTTGGGCGCGCGCCACGCGTACAGGGTGAGCGAGCCGCCGATCACGATGACCAGGAACAGCAGGATGAACAGGCCGCGCTGCGGGTCCGTGGCGAAGGCGTGGACCGACGACAGCACGCCCGAGCGCACGAGGAAGGTGCCGAGCAGCGACAGCGAGAAGGCGACGATCGCCAGCAGCACCGTCCAGGACTTGAAGGCGCCGCGCTTCTCGGTGACCGCCAGCGAATGGATCAGCGCCGTGCCGGCCAGCCAGGGCAGGAACGAGGCGTTCTCCACCGGGTCCCAGAACCACCAGCCGCCCCAGCCCAGCACGTAGTAGGCCCAGGTGCTGCCGAGCATGATGCCCAGCGTCAGGAAGGCCCAGGCGGCGGTGGTCCAGGGCCGCGTCCAGCGCGCCCAGGTGGCGTCGAGCGTGCCGCCGAGCAGCGCCGCGACGGCGAAGGCGAAGGCCACCGAGAAGCCCACGTAGCCCATGTAGAGCATCGGCGGGTGCACGATCATGCCGGGGTCTTGCAGCAGCGGGTTCAGGTCGTTGCCGTCCGGTGGGACCGGGAACAGGCGGTCGAAGGGGTTGGAGGTGATCAGCATGAACAGCAGGAAGCCCACGCTGATCAGGCCCATCACCGCGAGGATGCGCGACACCACCGGCACCGGCAGGTGGCGGCTGCGCAGCGCCACCGCGAGCGTCCAGCTGCTGAGCATCAGCACCCACAGCAGCAGCGAGCCCTCGTGGCTGCCCCAGGAGGCGGCGATGCGGTAGAACAGCGGTAGCGCGCTGTTCGAGTTGGTGGCCACGTTCAGCACCGAGAAGTCGTGTCGCACGAAGGACGCCACCAGGCAGCCGAAGGCCAGGGCAACCAGCAGGAACTGCGTCTGCGCCGCCGGTCGCGCGAGCGCCATCCAGTCGGCGCGGCCGCGAGCGGCGCCCAGCAGCGGCAGGGTGCCCTGGACCAGGGCGGTGGCCAGCGCCAGCAGCAGCGCGATCTGCCCGAGCTCGGGAATCATGGTCGGGTTTCCTTGACGACGGTCTCGCCGAGCTTCTGGTTGCTGGCGCCGGCACGCTGGAGCGCCTCGGCGGCTTCGGGCGGCATGTAGTTCTCGTCGTGCTTGGCGAGCACCTCGCGGGCAACGAACACGCCGTCGTCGCCGAGCTGGCCTTGCGCGACGACGCCCTTGCCCTCCTTGAACAGGTCGGGAAGGATGCCCTGGTAGCGCACCGGAATGCTCTTGACGGTGTCGGTCACGACGAAGCGCACCACCAGGCCGTCGCGCTGCACGCTGCCGCCGTCGACCAGGCCGCCGAGGCGGAAGGTGCGGCCCACCGGCGCCTCCTTCGCCGCCACCTGGGCCGGCGAATAGAAGAACACGAGGTTGCTCTGGAAGGCATTGAGCACCAGCGCCGCGGCCACGCCCACGGCCGCGACGATGCCGACGATCAGCGCCAGGCGCTTCTGGCGCGGCTTCATGGCTGCAGCTCCGTGTCGACCGTCTCGCCGGCGGCACGCGCGAGCGCCAGGCGCTGGCGGCGCGCGACCCGCCAGGGTTCGGCCGCCATCAGCAGGGCCGTGACGGCATACGAGCCCCACACGTAGAGGCCATAGCCGCCCATGTCGAAGAACGCCGAGGCGCTGGGCCAATTCATCAGGACTGCTCCTCGCGTGTTCGGGACCGTGTCGCCAGGTCGCGCACCCAGTCGGCATGCGACTCGCGTTCCAGCACCAAGGCGCGGGCGCGCATGAACACGACCGCGAAGGTGTAGGCCCAGAACGCGAACGTCATCAACAGCATTGCCGTCAGCATGGTGGTGGCCATCTTGGGTGCCGCGGTCATGGTGATCGTGGCGCCCTGGTGGAGGGTATTCCACCACCGGACCGAAAAATAGATGATGGGGATATTCACCGCGCCCACGATCGCCAGCAATGCTCCGGCACGGTCGCCGCGTCGCACGTCGTCGATCGCCGCAACCAGCGCGATGTAGCCTAGATACAGAAACAGCAGGATCAGTTCCGAAGTCAGCCGGGCGTCCCATACCCACCAGGTGCCCCATGCGGGTTTGCCCCAGAGGGCGCCGGTCCACAGCGCGAGGAAGGTGAACAGCGCGCCGGTCGGCGCCAGCGCGTGCGCCAGCATGAAGGCCATGCGGGCATTGAACATCCAGCCGACGGCGGCCCAGAAGGCCATCGCGAGGTAGATCACCATCGACATCCACGCGGCCGGCACGTGGATGAAGATGATGCGGTAGGACTCGCCCTGCTGCGCGTCGGTGGGCGCGACGAAGAAGCCCATGTAGAGCCCGGCCGCCGCCAGCGGCGCGGCCGCCGCCCACAGCCAGGGGATGAGCCGGCCGGCCAGCGCGTGAAAGCGCGCGGGCGCGGCGAAGGTGAACCAGCGAAAGCGTTCGGTCACGCCGTTTTACTCCAGTGAGATGCGCAGCGCGGCTGCGGTGGCGACCGGCGCCGTCAACGCCGTCAGGATCAGCAGCGCCCCGAGGATGGAGAAGTGTCCTCCAGGCGACAGGCCGGCGTCGACCGCGGCGACGGCGCCGGTGCCGAAGATCAGCGCCGGGATGGTGAGCGGCAGCACCAGCAGCAGCAACAGCACGCCGGCGCTGCGCAAGCCGAGCGTCAGCGCCGCGCCCACCGCGCCGAGCAGGCTCAGCACCGGAGTGCCGAGCAGCAGCGACACGAGCAGCGCGCCGAGCGCGTCGCGGTGCATGTCGAACAGCAGACCCAGCAGCGGCGCGGCGGCGATCAGCGGCAGGCCGCTCAGCGTCCAGTGGGCAGCCGACTTGGCCGCGGCGATCACCACCGCGCTGCGGCCGGTCAGCAGCATCTGTTCCAGCGAGCCGTCGGCGAAGTCGCTCGCGAACAGCTGCGACACCGACAGCATCGCGGCGAGCAGCGCGCACACCCAGGCCAGGCCGGGTGCCAGCTGGCGCAGCACCTGCGGCTCGGGCCCGACGCCGAGAGGGAACAGGCTGGCGGTGACGACGAAGAAGGCCACCGGTATCAGCGTCTCGACGCGTCGGCGCAGCGCGAGACGCAGGTCGCGCAGGTAGACGGCGAGGAACAGGTCGCGCATCTCAGGCGCACCGGTCCAGGTCGATCTCGCGCGGCCGCAGCCGCACCGTGTCGAGCGCGAGGTGGCTGGTCAGCAGCACGCTGCCGCCGCGCGCCGCATGCGCCAGCAGCAGATCGTTCAGCCGCTCGATGCCGTCGGCATCGAGCGCGTCGTAAGGCTCGTCGAGGATCCACAGCGAGGGCTCGTCCTCGACTGCCAGCCGAGCCAGCGCGACGCGCCGCCGCTGCCCTTGCGACAAGGTGCGTACCGCGGCCGTGCGGCGGCCCTGCAGGCCCATGCGGTCGAGCGCGGACTGCACAGCGGCGGCGCTGCAAGGGCGCCCGTGCAGGCGCAGCAGGAACTGCAGCGACTCGGTCGCACTCAGGTCGTCCTTCAGCGCATTGGCGTGGCCGATGAAAACGAAGCGCCGGTCCACGGCAGATGTGCTGGCCGCCACGCCGTCACGCAGGATCTCACCGTCCTCGGGTCGGGCCAGGCCGGCGGCGAGGCGCAGCAGGCTGGTCTTGCCGCGACCGTTGCGACCGCGCAGCCAGACGATCTCGCCGCCGGCGACCTCGAACGCCAAGCCCTTGAACAGCAGGCGGTTGCCGCGCCGGCAGGCCAGGCCGGTGGCCGACAGGTGTGGTGCAGCGGCACGGGACAGCGGGACGTGTGGCGACAACACGGGACGTTTCAGGTTGCAAGGGCGGTGCGCAAGGCGTGCCGACTGTACTGCGGTCGTGGCCGGCCGCTGGGCGTACGAACGGCCCACGGCGGAGACCGGAGGGCGACTCCGGTTGCGCTTGCTCACATCTGAATCGTCTTCATGCAGACAAGCACAAATACGGCAGCAAATCATCTGCGACAGCGTGTAAGCGCTGCGTGCACTGCCAACTATTGACGCGTTTTTCGCTGGTTCAAGCGCGAGTATTCGTCCGCTCCGAACCCGCCGGCTTCCGGCAGCGTCCGGCGCACGAAAGAACGAACGAACAAGAAGGGTCCGTCGCCCGATCGGCGGACGAGCAGCTCAGGGGAGATCGTGATGTCCATGTCCAGCCTGTCGAGTGTCGGCCGCCGTGCGGCGGGCGCGGTACGCATGCCGGCCGCGGCCTGGGTGCAGGGCGGTTGGATGCGGCGCGAGGAGGCCATCATGGGCACCTCGATCAGCGTCGAGCTGTGGAGCGAAGACCCGTCCGCCGGCAACGCCGCGATGGATCTGGTGATCGGCGAGATGCACCGCATCGACCGCGGCATGAGCCCGCACAAGCCGGACTCCGAGCTGTCGCGCATCAACCGAGAGGCGGCGGTTCGGCCGGTACCGCTCAGCGAGGAGATGTTCGTGCTGCTGGCGCGCTCGCTGGAGTTCTCGCGCCGCTCCGAAGGTGCCTTCGACATCACCTTCGCCGGCGCCGGCCGGCTGTACGACTACCGCGAGCGCATCCGGCCGACCGATGCCGCGCTGGCACAGGCCTGTGCGGCCGTCGGCCACCAGTACCTGGAGCTCGACGCCGCCGCGCGCAGCGTGCGCTTCGCCCGCGACGGCCTGCGCATCGACCTGGGCGGCTTCGCGAAGGGGCATGCGGTGGACAACGCCGCCGCGATCCTTGCGCGCCGCGGCATCCGCCATGCCTTCATCAGCGCCGGCGGCGACAGCCGCGTCATCGGCGACCGCCGCGGCCGGCCCTGGACCATCGGTGTGCGCGATCCGCGGCGGCCTGGCGAGATCGTCGCGCTGCTTCCGCTCGAGGACGCGGCGGTCTCCACCTCCGGGGACTACGAGCGCTACTTCGACACGCCCGACGGCGCGCGCTGCCATCACATCCTCGATCCGAGGACCGGCAAGTCCCCGGACAGCGTGCGCAGCGTGACCATCATCGCGCCGGACGGGCTGACCAGCGAAGCGCTCTCGAAGTGCCTGTTCGTGATGGGCGTCGAGCGCGGCCTGCGCTTCGTCGAATCGCACGCCGGTGTCGACGCGTGGTGGTCGACGCGGCGGGGGCGCTGCACTACTCGTCCGGACTGCTCGCCGCCGGCGCGCAGCCGCGGCAGTGACACAAGAACCGCAAGTGACTCTCGCTCGTTGAATTCACCGATCAGGGGACCAGGATGAAGAACCAGCTGGGAAGACAACAGGCACTGCTGCTGGCCTGCAGCGCCGCGCTGCTGGGCCTCGGGCTCACGGCGTGCGGCAGCGGCGGTGGCGGCTCGGACACGGTCACCGTCCAGGGCGACGTGCCAATCGCCTACGTGAAGCGCGCCAACACGATCCGCATGAACCCGACCAACGGCGCGCCGACCGCGCCGGGCGGCGACCTGATGATCCGCGAGAAGTCCTCGCCGAGCGCGCCCGAGCACAACATCACCACCCAGTTCACGCAGGGGCAGGGCGACGCGTCCGACCCCGAGGTCTCGTACGACGGCAAGAAGATCGTGTTCGCGATGCGCTGCCCGACCACGAACACTGCGCAGATCGATGGCGGGCCCGCCTGCACCGGCCGCTGGAACATCTGGGAATACGACATGACCACCGGCGGCTACACCGGCGGCAGCTTCCGGCGCCTGACCAGTTCGACGCAGGACGATGACGTGGACCCGGCCTACCTGCCGGCCGACCGCGGCTTCGTGTTCTCGTCGAACCGCCAGACCAAGTCGAAGAGACGCAGGCGCTCGGCCAGACCTACTACGCACTCGACGAGTACGAGCGCGAGCGCGTCTTCAACCTGCACACGATGACCGCCAACGGCGTGAACATCCAGCAGATCTCGTTCAACCAGAGCCACGACCGCAACCCGGTGGTGCGCCCGAACGGCGACATCCTGTTCTCGCGCTGGGAGCATGTGGGCGACCGCAACCGCTTCGCAATCTTCCGCACCAAGCCCGACGGCACCGACATGTTCGTGCTGTACGGCGCGCACAGCCCGGGCAACAGCTTCCTGCACCCGCGCGACATGGATCCGGCCGGCGCCTACAGCGGCTTCCTGACCTCTTCGCTGATGTCGCTGTCGGGCACCCACGAGGGCGGCTCGCTGATGCTGGTCGACGCCGCGAACTACTCCGAATACAACACGCCCGCCAACCGCAACGTACAGGCACTGGGCGGGCAGGCGCAGATCACCGCGCAATCGCTCAACGACGGGCGAGGCCTGTCGCGCTACGGCCGCGTCACCTCGCCGTTCCCGCTGTGGGACGGTACCGACCGCGTGCTGGTGGGCTACCGGCCCTGCGAGGTCACGCGCGACGGCGACGTGGTGTCGTGCGCGACACTCAGCAGCGCCGAGATTGCGCGGCTCAACGACGAGGAGCGCACCGAGGCCGAGGTCGCTGCCGACCCGGTGCAGGACAACGTGCCGCCGTCGTACGCGATCTACATGTACGACCCGTCCAAGCAGACCTGGCTGAACGTTGCCGCTCCGCCGTCGGGCTTCATGTACACCGACCCGGTCGCGCTGCAGCAGCGCCCCGAGCCGAACGCCGCCGACCCGACCAACGTGGACCCCACGCTCGCGGCGCAGAATCTGGCGCTGATCGAGGTGCGCAGCGTCTACGACACCGACGGCCTCGACCGCATGGGCACCTCGATGCTCGCCGCCGCCGACCTGCCGAGCGGCTGCACCACCGCGATCGAGAAGACCGCACCGACCGATCCGCTGGACACCCGCAACCTGGTCGCCGACCTGCTGCGCATCAAGGACCCGGCCGACCCGGCCTACAACTGTGCGCCGGCGCGCTTCGTTCGCGCGGTGCGGGCGGTGGCGCCGCAGGCCAACATGATGGGCATGCGCGAGGCGATCGGCGAGACCGACTTCGAGCCGCAGCAGATCCTCGGCTACGCGCCGGTGGAGCCCGACGGTTCCTTCAAGCTGCAGGTGCCGGCCGACACCCCGCTGGCGCTGGCGATCGTCGACGCCAAGGGCCGTGGCATCCAGACCCACCTGAACTGGATCCAGGTGCGGCCCGGCGAACGCCGCACGTGCGACGGTTGCCACAGTCCGCGGCGCGGTGCTGCGCTCAACTCGGGCTCGATCGTCAACACGCTGGCGACGGCGCTGCTGCCGTCGATGTCGGGCGCGCACCAGTCCGGCGAGACCATGGCCTCGCTGCGCACGCGGCTGGATCCGACGGCGCTGAGCCTCGGCGCCGACATGGTCTACACCGACGTGTGGGCCGACACCAGCCGCGGCGGCGTGGCGCGCGCGCCGATCACGGTGCGCTACACCGGCAACACCAATCCCGCCGACGACCTGGCGACTGCGGTGCCGGTCAACGGCATCATCAACTACGCCGAGCACATCCAGCCTCTGTGGACGCGCAACCGTGGAGGCAACACCTGCACGGGCTGCCACAACGACCCGGCCAAGCTCTCGCTGCAGGGCACGACCAGCGGTACGGGCCGACTGCTGTCCTACGACGAACTGCTGATCGGCGATCCGGTGATCGACGCCGGCACCGGCCTGCCGGTGACGCGCATCGAGGACGGCGTGCCGGTGATCGTGCGCGGCGCCGCAGTGGTGGAGACCATGAGCGGCAATGCCGGCGGTCTGGCGCGCATGAGCCGGCTCACCGAGATCCTGTTCGGCGAGGAGCTGATGGCCGGCGCCGCGGCGCGCACCGCGCATCCCAACCCGCCCGGCACCGCACCGAACCACGCGACCATCCTCAATGCGGCGGAACGCCGTCTGGTGACCGAGTGGATGGACCTGGGCGGCCAGTACTTCAACGACCTGACCAGCAGCCCGAGCGTCGTCAACGTCGCCGCGGCGCTGACCCAGGCCTCGTTCGAGGCCCAGGTGCAGCCGGTGCTGCGTGCCAGCTGCTCGGCGGGCTGCCACCAGCCGGGCGGCAATGCCGGCGCGTCGCAGACGACGCCTTCCTATGCGCGCAACCGCTTCATCCTCACCGGCGACCCGGGCGGTGACTACAACGTCACGCTGACGATGATCTCCGACACCTGCAACGCGGCGGCGAACTACCTGCTGAGCCGTCCGTCCACGGTGCCGCACCCGGCCGGGGCCGCCGGCCAGAGCGCCGCCGTGCTGCCGGTCGGCAGCGCGGGCTACACGGCGATCGCCAACTGGATCACCAGCGGATGCACGCCATGACCCTGAAGACTCTGCTGCCGCTGACGGCGCTGCTGCTGGTGAGCTGCGGCGGCGGCGGCAATCCGCTCGGCAATCCGTCGGACGTGGACAACAGCGGCGGCGTCACCGGCCAGAAGCTGTCGTTCATCTACTTCCAGAAGTGCATCAACCCGATCTTCCAGGCGCAGCTGCAGATCAACATCAACGGCGTGATCTCGACCAACAGCTGCGCCGGATCGGGCTGCCACGACAACACCAACGGCACCGGCGGCGCCTTCCGCGTGGTGCCGACGGCCGCCGAGGTCGACCTGGCCGATCCGGCCAACACGCCCGAAGTGGTGCGCGACAGCGACATGTACAAGAACTTCTACTCGGCGCAGGGCGAGGTGATTCCCGGTTCGCCCACCACCAGCCGGCTCGTCACGAAGCCCCAGGTGCTGGGCGTGCTGCACGGTGGCGGCCTGATCTTCGAGAACGACCAGGACCCGAACGTCAAGCTGCTGCAGTACTGGATCGGCCACCCCTCGCCGCAGGGCCAGGACGAGTTCAGCGTCGCCGGCAACAGCATGTTCACGCCGGCCGATCCGGCCACCGGCGTCTGCAACACCCAATGAACCGAACCTGCCTCTTCTCCGCTCGTCGGGCCCTCGCGCTCGCGCGCCACGGCCTCGCCTTCACGCTGCTCGCCGCTGCGGCGGCCGGCCTCCCCGTGCGTGCCGCGGAAGACGCTGCCACTGCGGCCGACGACGAGGAGCGCGTGCAGATCGCCGACCCCTACATCGAGCTGCACACCGGGCCCGGCCGTGGCTACCCGGTGCACTTCGTCGCGGCGCGCCAGGAGTGGATCGCCATCACGCTGCGGCACACCGATTGGTACAAGGTGCGCACCGCCGGCGGCAAGGAAGGCTGGGTGCACCGCAAGCAGCTCGAGACCACGCTGACCGAGGCCGGTGGCGCCAAGACCTTCCGCGACATCGCGCTCGACGATTACCTGGGCCGTCGCGTCCAGCTCGGCGCAGCCTGGGGGCAGTTCAAGTCGGAGCCGATGCTCAAGTTCTGGACCAGCTACAAGCTGTCGGACACGCTGAGCGTCGAGGGCACGATCGGCCAGGTGCAGGGGCTCTACTCCGGCACCGACTTCTGGCACGTCAACGTGCTGGCCGAGCCCTGGTCGGACCAGCGGCTGTCGCCGTTCTTCGGCATCGGCCTGGGCAAGTTCCGCAACTTCCCGAACCAGAGCCTGGTGGCGGCATCGGTCACCGACGCGAAGCTCGCGAACGCCGGCATCGGCGCGCGCTATCACGTCTCCGAGCGTCTGGTGCTGCGGGTCGACTACACGATCTACACCGCCTTCGTCGCCGACACCCGCAGTACCGAGTACCGCGCGGTCACCGCCGGCCTGTCCTTCTTCTTCTAACGAGAACACCATGACCGGAAGACCCCACGCCCAGCCTCTGCTGACGACGGCCCTCGCGGCCGCTGCCCTGACCGCCGCGCTGGCCACGGCGCCCACCACAGCCGCCGCCCAGAGCCAGCAACCCGGCAACGAGCAGGTCATCGTGCCGGAGGTCGACCGCCGCGACGTCCAGCTGCCGCGCTTCCCGTCGAACGACTTCGAGATCGGCCTGTTCACCGGCACCTACGCGACCGAGAACTTCGGCTCCAGCGTCGTCGGCGGCGTGCGCCTTGGGTACCACATCACCGAGGACTTCTTCGTCCAGGGCGTCTATGCGCAGACCAAGGTCAGCGACGAGGCCTTCCGCCAGGTGCTGCCCGGCGGCGTGTTCGCCGACGAGGACGAGAAGCTGGCGTACTACAACCTCTCGGTCGGCTACAACGTGCTGCCCGGCGAGGTCTTCCTCGGCCGCAAGCGGGCCAAGGCCACCGCCGTCTACGTGATCGGCGGCATCGGCAGCACCAAGTTCAACGACCAGCGGCGCCAGACCTTCAATGTCGGACTGGGCATGCGCCTGATGCTGGCGGACTGGGCGGCCATGCAGGTCGACATGCGCGACCACATCTTCTCGATCGACGTGCTGGGCAAGCGCCAGAGCACGCAGAACCTCGAGCTGACGGCCGGCCTCAGCTTCTTCTTCTGAAGGAAGGACGCCCATGACCCTGATCCTGCAAGCCCCGCGTCGACAGGCGCTGCGCCTGTGCGCCGGTGCGGCGCTGGGCGCCTACGCCGGCCTCTGCGTCCCGGCCATCGCACCGTCCACGACGGCGCCCGACTTCACGCTGCGCAGCATGGACGGGCCGAACCTGCGGCTGCAGGAGCAGCGCGGCCGGGTGGTGATGGTGAACTTCTGGGCCACCTGGTGCGGTCCGTGCCGACAGGAAATGCCACACCTCAACCGGCTGTACGAGAAATACCGCGCGTCGGGCTTCGTGCTGATCGGCGTGAACGTCGACGACGACGTGCGCAAGGCGGCCGACGTGGCCGCCAAGCTGGGCGTGAGCTTCCCGGTGCTGCTGGACACCGACAAGAAGGTGAGCCGCCAGTACGACCTGAGCACCATGCCGTCGACGATCCTGATCGATCGCGACGGGCGCGTGAAGTACGTCCATCTTGGCTACAAGACCGGCTACGAGGACACCTACGACAAGCAGGTCCGGGAGCTGCTCAAGCAATGAAGCCGCCACGCATCCTCACTTCCGCGGCGGCTGCGCTGCTGGGCCTGTCGCTGCTGACGGGCTGCGCCATCCAGCCCTGGGTCAAGCCCTACGAGCGCGAGCGACTCGCCGATCCCATCATGCAGTTCGCGCAGGACCCGCTGGTGGACAAGCATCGCGAGCATGTGCGCAGCGTACGCGAGGGCGCGCGCGGTGCCACCGGGGTACAGGGAGGTGGTTGTGGCTGCAACTAGCCTTCGCCGCCTGCGCCGACGCCACTGGGCGCGTGTCGCCGGCCTGCTGGGCAGCGTGCTGGCCGCCGGTGCGGCCCGCGGCGTCGACCTGCCGGGCGACCAGGCCGAGGCGCTGGCCCACGTCTACAAGGGCGGCGGCGTGACCGCCTCCGGCCCGGCGCTGCTGGTGCGCAAGAGCCTGGCCGACAAGGTGTCGCTGTCGGCCTCCTATTACGTGGATGCGGTGAGCAACGCGTCGATCGACGTCGTCACCACCGCCAGCCCCTACCGCGAGCGTCGCACCGAGTACGGCTTCGGTGCCGACTACGTGGTCCGCGACTCCAAGCTCACGCTGGGCTTCACCCACAGCAAGGAGCCCGACTACACGGCCGACACCATGAGCTTCGACGTGAGCCAGGAGGTGTTCGGCGGCATGACCACCGTGAACCTGGGCTTCACGCGCGGCTCCGACAAGGTCGGCAAGAAGGACTCGCCCGAGTTCTCGGACTACGCCCGGCACTGGCAGTACCGCCTGGGCGCGACGCAGATCCTGACACCGCGCTGGCTGATGAGCGCGAACCTCGAAGTGCTGTCGGACGACGGATTCCTGGGCAGTCCCTACCGCGTGGCGCGCGTGTTCGGCGCCGCCGTGCCCGAGCGCAACCCGCGCACGCGATCGGCGCGAGCCGTCAAGTTCCGCGTGGTCGGCGACCTGGGTTCGCGCGACGCGCTGCGCGCCGAGTACCGCTACTTCTGGGACACCTGGGCCATCAAGGCGCACACCGCGGAGGTTGGCTACAGCCGCTACTTCGGCGAGCTCTGGCTCGGCGATGCCTTCGTGCGCGTGCACACCCAGGACCGTGCGCTGTTCTACAGCGACAACGCCACTGTCGAGACAACCTACATCTCGCGCAACCGCCAGCTGAGCAGCTTCAACAACATCGGGCTGGGCAGCAAGCTGTCCTACACCTTCAAGCAGGTGCCGGGGCAGTACGAGCTGAAGGCGGGCGGTGCGCTGGAGTTCGTTCGCTACAACTTCCGCGATTTCACCGACATCCGCACCGGCAGCCGCTACAGCTTCACCGCCAGCGTGCTGCAGGTCTATGTATCGGCCACCTTCTGAAAGAGTCCGGCGTATGTTCAGTCGATGCTGTAGAGCCTCGTGGCCGGGTGCCTGATCGGTGTGGTCCTCGCGCCGGCGCTGGCCGCCGATGCGGCCGCAACGCCGCCGGCCAGCGTGCCCGCCGGCGGCCTGGACAGCCGCATCCAGGACGTCAAGGGCGACGTGATCCGCCTCAACCGTGACCTGCTGGTGCTGGAGGAGGAACTGCTGTTCCCGGCCAGCACGCAGGTGGCGCTGTTCGTGTCGATGGACGTGGGCAAGCTGTTCGAGCTCGACTCGGTGCAGATCAAGCTCGACGACAAGGTGGTGGCGAACTACCTCTACACGCCGCTGGAAGTGCAGGCCCTGCACCGCGGCGGCGTGCAGCGCGTCTACCTCGGCAACCTGCGCACCGGCGAGCACGAGCTGGTGGCCTTCTTCACCGGCAAGGGGCCGCACGAGCGCGACTACAAGCGCGGCGCGACCGTGAAGTTCGAGAAGGGCACCGACCCGAAGTACATCGAGCTGCGCATCAACGACTCCACCGGCAAGCTGCAGCCGGAGTTCGACGTCAAAGTCTGGCAGTGAGGCGCATGGGTTCGAGGTCCTTCCTGTCGCGCGCAACGAAGCGGCTCCTTGCCACGGCCGCATTCGCGGCGCTGTTGCCGGCCGGCGGCGCGCTGGCGGCCGAGCCCCAGCCGCAGCGGGTGATCAAGGATCCGCACTACGGCGACACGCTGTTCCACTTCTTCCAGGACCACTACTTCACGTCGATCACCACGCTGATGACCTCGCAGCACTTCGACCGCGTGCCCGCGCACGCCGACGAGGCCGAAGTGCTGCGCGGCGGGCTGCTGCTGTCCTACGGCCTGCACCGCGAGGCCGGTGAGATCTTCGCGCAGCTGATCGAGAAGGGTGCGTCGCCGACGGTGCGCGATCGTGCCTGGTACTACCTGGCCAAGATCCGCTACCAGCGCGGCTTCCTCGCCGAGGCCGAGCAGGCCATCGACCGGGTCGAGAACTATCTGCCACCGGCGCTGGAAGACGACCGCGGCCTGCTCAAGGCCAACCTGCTGATGGCGCGTGGCGACCACGCCGGCGCCGCCGCCGTGCTGAACGGCATGGCCAAGCGCCCCGGCGCCGGCCAGTACGCGCGCTTCAATCTCGGCGTGGCGCTGGTGCGCAGCGGCGATACCGCAGGCGGCAGCGCGCTGCTCGACGAGATCGGCCGTGCGCCGCAGCCGGACGAGGAGTTCCGGACGCTGCGCGACAAGGCCAACGTGGCGCTCGGCTTCGCTGCGCTGCAGGACGAGCGGGCCGAGGCGGCGCGCGGCTACCTGGAGCGCGTGCGGCTGGAGAGCCTGCACGCCAACAAGGCTCTGCTCGGCTTCGGCTGGGCGGCCGCGGCGCTCAAGCAGCCGGCCAAGGCCCTGGTGCCGTGGACCGAACTGGCGCAGCGCGACGGCAGCGACGCGGCGGTGCTCGAGGGCCGCATTGCCTTGCCCTATGCGTATGCCGAGCTGGGGGCTCTGGGTCAGGCGCTGGCGCGCTACAACGAGGCGATCGCCGCCTACGACCGCGAGGCGGCGCACCTGAACGAATCCATCGCGGCGATCCGCGCCGGCAAGCTGGTCGAGGGCCTGATCGACCGCAACCCCGGCGACGAGATGGGCTGGTTCTGGACGCTGCGGGAGCTGCCCGAGCTGCCGCACGCCGGGCATCTGGCGCAGGTGCTGGCGGAACACGAATTCCAGGAGGCCTTCAAGAACTACCGCGACCTGCGTTTCCTGTCCAACAACCTGCAGCACTGGGCCGACAACCTCGGCGTGTTCGGCGACATGCTCGCCAACCGGCGCCAGGCGTTCGCGCAGCGGTTGACGCAGGTCCAGGCGGGCGCCAAGGCGAACGAGAGCGGGCTCGACGCGGTTCAGCAGCGTCGCGACGCGCTGGCCGGCGACCTGGCGCGCGCCGAATCGCAGGCCGACGGTGTGGCCTTCGCCGATGCGCGGCAGCGCGAGTTGCTGACCCGCATCGACGACGTGCGTGCTGCGCTGAAGGCGCAGGCCGGCGACCCGCAGTTCGCGACGGCGCCCGACCGGGTCCGGCTCGCCGCCGGGGCGCTGAGCTGGCAGCTGGCGCAGGACTACCCGGCGCGCGTGTGGGAGGCGAAGAAGGCGCTGCAGACCATCGACAGCGAGCTGGCCGAGGCGCGCCGCCGCGACACCGCACTCGCCCAGGCGCAGCGCGACGAGCCGGTGCGGTTCGGGAGTTTCGACGGGCGCATCGCCGAGCTCGACCGCCGCATCCAGGCGCTGATCCCGCGCGTCGCCGCGCTGAGCCGCGAACAGCAGCAGGTGGTGCAGGACATCGCGGTGGCGGCGCTGACGCGCCAGCAGGAGCGCCTGACGGCCTACCTCACCCAGGCCCGCTTCGCAGTCGCTCAGCTGCATGACCGTGCCACCCTGGCCAAGGAGACCGACCGTGCGTCCGCGCAGTAGCCGTCGCTTGCTGCTGCCGCTGCTGATCGCCGGCGGGCTGGGTGCCTGCGCCGGCAAGCGCAGCGGCACGCCCGACGACGAACCGACGCTGCGCAGCCTGGCCGGCCGCGAGATCCGTGTGCAGCAGGACGCCGGCATCGCGGGCAGCGAGGAGCAGGCGATCGCGGCCTACCGCAAGTTCCTCGAGGTGGCGCCCGGTGCACCGCAGCGCGCCGAAGCGATGCGACGCCTCGGCGACCTGGAGATGGAGAGCGCCGACAAGCGCAGCGTCGAGGCCACCGCGAGCAGCGGGCCCGATTACCGCGCCGCCATCGCCAGCTACCAGGGCTATCTGAAGGCCTATCCCAAGGACCCGGGCAACGACCGCGTGCTCTACCAGCTCGCGCGCGCCCAGGAGCAGGGCGGTGAACTGGAAGTGGCGCTCAAGACCCTCGACCGGCTGGTGCAGGACTACCCGCAGACCGCCTACCGCGACGAGGCCCATTTCCGCCATGGCGAGCTGCTGTTCACGGTGCGGGACTACGCGAAGGCCGAGCAGGCCTACGGGACCGTGCTCGCCGGCGACGAGGAGGGCCCCTACCAGGGACGCGCGCTGTACATGCAGGGTTGGTCGCGTTTCAAGCAGGGGCGGCTCGAGGAGGCCCTGAGCCCGTTCTTCGGTGTGCTCGACCTGACGCTGGGTGATCTCGAAGGCGACGACGACCTGGACAGCCTGGCCGACCTGAGCCGCGCCGACCGTGAGCTCGTCGAGGACACGTTCCGCGTCGCCAGCCTGTGCCTGCAGAACCTGCAGGGCGCCGAATCCATCCCGGCCTACATCACCAGCGACGTGCGGCGCGGCTACGAGTTCCGCATCTACCAGCAGCTCGGCGAGCTCTATATCAAGCAGGAGCGCACCAAGGACGCGGCCGACACCTTCGGCGCCTTCGCGCGGCGCCAGCCGCTGCACGCGCAGGCGCCGGTGCTGCAGGCGCGCGTGATCGAGATCTACCAGCAGGCCGGCTTCGCCAACCTGGCGCTGGAGGCGAAGAAGGAATACGTGGCCCGCTACGGCGCGAGCAGCGAGTTCCGGCGTGCCAACCCGCAGGCTGGGAACGCGCGCAGCCGCTGGTCAAGACCCACCTGGCCGAGCTGGCGCGCCACTATCACGCCAGCGCGCAGAAGAGCAGGAGCACGGCCGATTACCAGGAGGCGGTGCGCTGGTACCGCAGCTGGCTGGAGTCGTTCCCGACCGACCCCGATGCAGCGGCCAACAACTTCCTGCTGGCCGAGCTGCTGTACGAGGACGCGCGCCACGCCGAGGCCGTGACCGAGTACGAAAAGACGGCCTACCAGTACCCGCCCCACGCAAAGAGCGCCGACGCCGGCTATGCGGCCCTGCTCGGCCATGCGCAGCTCGAGAAGAAGGCTCCGGCGGCCGAACGGCCGGCGCTGCAGCGTGCGGCGGTCGCCAGCGCGCTGCAGTTCGCGAAGGCCTTCGACGGCGATCCGCGCGTCGGCCCGGTGCTGAGCAATGCCGCCGAGAAGCTCTATGCGCTGGGTGACGCCGAGCCGGCCGCCGGTGTGGCGCAGCAGGTGCTGGATCTGAAGCCGCCGGCCGCCGCCGAGCAGCGCCGGGTCGCGTGGACCGTGCTCGCGCACACCGCCTTCGAGCAGGGCGCCTTCGACCGTGCCGAGCGCGGCTATGGCGAGGTGATCGCGCTGACGCCGGAGAAGGCGCCTGGCCGTGGTGAGCTGGTCGAGCGCCAGGCCGCGTCGATCTACAAGCAGGGCGAGCAGGCCCGCGCTGCGGGTCAGTCGCGCGAGGCGGTCGACCATTTCGCGCGGGTGGCCACGGTCGCGCCGCAGTCGACCGTGCGGGCGACCGCGCAGTACGACGCCGCGGCCGCGCTGATCGGCCTGAAGGACTGGGACGGCGCAGCCCGCGCGCTCGAGGACTTCCGCCAGCGCTTCCCGACCCACCCGCTGCAGCCGGAGGTCGGCGGCAAGCTGGCGGTCGTCTACGTGGAGCAGGGCCGCTGGGCCCAGGCCGCCGGCGAGTACGAGCGACTGGCGGCCGCGGCCAAGTCGCCAGCCACCGCGCGCGCCGCGCAGTGGCAGGCAGCCGAGCTGCACGAGAAGGCGGCCGAGAAGGGCGGTTCGCGCGCCGCGGCCGCGAAGGCCTACGAGACCTATCTGAAGCAGCACCCCGAGCCGCTGGAGCCGGCGATGGAGGCGCGCTACAGGCTCGCCCGCATCGCCAAGGCGGAGGGCAACGCGACGCGCGAGCTCGCACTGATGCAGGAGAACCTGCAGGCCGACCAGCGCGGTGGCACGGCGCGCACCGACCGCACCCGCTACCTCGGCGCCACCGCGGCGCTGGCGCTGGCCGAGCCGAGCCTGGACGCCTACCGCAAGGTGGCGCTGGTCGAGCCGCTGGCCAAGCAGCTCAAGTTGAAGAAAACCCGGATGGAAGAGGTGCTGAAGGCCTATGGCGTGGCTGCCAACTACGGTGTGGCCGACGTCACGACGGCGGCGACCTTCCACACCGCCGCGCTCTACCAGGATTTCGGCAAGGCGCTGATGGGCTCGCAACGGCCGAAGAAGCTGTCGAAGGCCGAACTCGAGCAGTACAACGTGCTGCTGGAGGAGCAGGCCTTCCCGTTCGAGGAGAAGTCGGTCGAGCTGCACGAGGTGAACGCGCGCCGCGCCGCCGCCGGGCTGTACGACCCCTGGGTCCAGCGCAGCTTCGCGGCGCTGCGCGAGCTGCAACCGGTGCGCTACGGCAAGGTCGAGCGCAGCGAGGGAGTGATCGATGCGATCCGCTGACGCGCACCGCGCATCTTCCTTCGCCGGCGTGGCCGGTCTCGTGCTGCTGGGCGCGGCGCTGAGCGGCTGCGCCGCGATGCAGCAGCCCTTGAAGGCGCTGCAGCAGGTGGTGACACCGGCCGCGTCCGAGCCCGCCGCGTCCGCTGCCGCTGCCGCAGCGGCACCGGCCCCCGTGGCGGCACCGGTGGTCGCAGAAACGCCGGTGAGCCCCGCGGTGCAGCGCGCCTACGACGAGGCCCGCAAGGCGATGCGCGCCGGTCGGCCGGCGGATGCCGAGCTCGGGCTGCGCGCGATCGTGAAGTCCAACCCCGAACTCGGCGGCCCGCACGCCAACCTGGGCCTGCTGCTGCGCCAGGCCGGCCGGCTGCCCGAGGCGGTGGCCGAGCTGGAAGCGGCGGTGCACGCCAACCCGCAGCAGGCGGTCTATTTCAACCAGCTCGGCATCGCCTACCGCCAGCAGGGCGAGTTCGCGAAGGCGCGCGAGGCCTACGAGCGCGCCATCGATCTCGACGCGACCTATGCCTCGCCGCTGCTGAACCTGGGCATCCTGCACGACCTCTATCTCGGCGAGGGCTCTCGTGCCCTCGCGCTCTACGACCGCTACCTGGCGCTGTCGCCGGGCGGCGACGCGCAGGTCGCGAAGTGGGTCGCCGACCTGAAGAACCGCAAGCCGCCGCCGGTGACGGTGAGCCGCAAGGAGCAGCCATGAGACCGTCGTCCGTTCGCGGTGTGCTCGCCGTCGTCGCGATGGTGGTGGCTGCACCCGCGGTGTGGGCGCAGGACCGCGCCGACATCGACCGCACGCAGATCATCGGCAACCGCGAGTTGCCGAAGGTGCTGTACATCGTGCCTTGGAAGAAGCCCTTGCCCGGCGATCTGTCGGGCCGGCCGGCGGTGAGCGTGCTCGACGAGGCGCTCGCACCGATCGACCGCGACGTGTTCCGCCGCCAGCTCCAGTACGACGCGCAGTTGCAGCCCCGCCCAGCGGGGGCGGCGCCGGCCCGTCCTTGATCCGAGTCCCTCCCCTTACCCAGTTCGTCACAGGAGAAGCCCATGAGCATCCTCGAGTTTGCCGTCAAGTTCTTTCAGGACAGCGGCGTCGCCATCTACTTCAGCATCGCGATCATGGCCATCGGCCTGGCGATCGCGATCGAGCGCTACATCTTCCTGAACCGCGCCCGCAGCCAGAACCGCAAGCTGTGGGCACAGGTGCTGCCGCTGCTGCAGAACGGCCGCTTCAAGGAGGTGCAGGGCGTGACCGAGAAGTCGGACGCCGCGATCGGCAAGATCGTCGCCAACGGCCTGCAGCGCATGCAGAGCCCGGGCCGCCGCGAGGACATCGATGCGGCGATGGAGGAGGGCATGATGGAGATCGTGCCGCGCCTGGAGAAGCGCACGCACTACATCGCGACCTTCGCCAACGTGATCACGCTGGTGGGCCTGCTGGGCACCATCATCGGCCTGATCAAGGGCTTCACCGCGGTGGCCGCGGTCAACCCGGCGGAGAAGGCCGAGCTGCTGTCGGCGTCGATCTCGATCGCGATGAACAACACCGCGTTCGCACTGTCGGTGGCCATTCCCTTCCTGCTGATCCATGCCTTCCTGCAGGCCCGCACCAGCGAGATCGTCGACGGCCTGGAGGCCGCGAAGATCAGCTTCCTGAACCTGGTGCAGCGCATCAAGGCCGAATCGGCTCCGGCGAGGTAATCCACCATGCGTGTCCGACGCCTGCGCAAGAACGTGGCCCAGCTCGAGGTCACGGCGTTCATCAACGTCATCGTCGTGCTGGTGCCATTCCTGCTCTCGACTGCGGTGTTCACGCGGCTGTCGGTGCTCGAGCTGACGCTGCCCGCGCCGTCGTCCGGCGTCGAGCAGCTCAAGGTCGACGACCTGAAGCTCGAGGTGGTGATCCGTCCCGACGCGCTGGACGTCGGCGACCGCATCGGCGGGCTGATCCAGCGCATCCCGATGGCCTCTGCCGGTCACCACGATCTGGCCGCGCTGTCGCTGCTGATGCAGCAGGTGAAGCTCAAGTTCCCGGAAACCACCACAGCGACCGTGCTGGCCCAGCCCGACACGCCGTACGAACTGCTGGTGCAGGTGATGGACACGATGCGCGAGGCCCCGGCAGCGCCGACCGTGCAGGCCCACGCGACCGCGCCGGCCGCCATATTGTTCCCGGACATCTCGATCGGCGACGCTCCGATCAGCGTCGCCAGGAAATAGGGAGAGGTCGACGATGAAGCTCACCCCGCTTCAGAAGCGCGCCGAACGCAAGGCGCGCAACAACCACGGTCTGGACATGAACCTCGTGGCCCTGATCGACATCTTCACGATCCTGATCTTCTTCCTGATGTCGAGCACCGGCGTGGAGGTGCTGAGCACCAGCCGCGCGGTCAAGCTGCCCGAGTCCAGCGCCGAGAAGACGCCGCGCGAGACCATCGTGGTCACCGTCAGCGGCTCGGAGATACTGGTCGATGGCCGCAAGGTCGCCACGGTCGGCGAGGCCATGGCGGGCGAGGATGACCTGATCGCGCCGCTGAAGGCCGAGCTGGATCTGCAGGCCAGCCGCCCGGTGCTGCGCAAGGAGAACGAGGCGCAGGGCAAGGCCGTGACGATCATGGGCGACAAGGACATTCCCTACCGCCTGCTGCGCAAGGTGATGTACACCGCCGCGCGTGCCAACTTCAGCGACGTGGCGTTCGCCGTCACGCGGAAGGCGACGACATGAGTGCCGCCGCTGCTTCCGTCTCGTTCCGTGCGCCGCTGCTGCCCTGGGCGGTGGCGCTCGAGGACGAGGCGCGCTTCCGCCGCATCCTGCGCGCCGTGCTGGTCGCCTGCGTGATGGTGTGCCTGGCGCTGCTGCTGATGCCGCGGCCGGTCGAGGACCGTGCCGCGCCGGTCGAACTGCCGCCGCGCCTGGCCAAGCTGGTGCTGGAACAGAAACCCGTGCCACCGCCACCGTCTCCACCGGCCGCAAAGACAGCGGCCCTGCCGCCGCAGGCCGACCCGAAGCCGATCGGCTCGACCAGCAAGCCGCCGAGCCGCGACCCCGAGACCGTGCGCAGGCCGGTGCCCGAGGCGCGCCAGCCGGTGGCCGGCAAGCCGCCAGGCGAAGTGGCCGAGGCCGCGCGCCGCAAGGCAGCCGGCGTGGGCTTGCTGGCAATGGCCGATCAACTGGCCGAGATCCGCGGTGCGCCGGTGGCGGTGCAGTTGCAGAAGGACATCAAGCAGGGGCCCGGTGTGGGCACCGGCAAGGGCGTGGGTGTCGGGGCCGGCACCGAGGCCGGCACGCCGGCGCGTGCGCTGATCACGTCGAACGCCGGCCAGGGCAGCGGCGGCATCAACACCGCGGCCTACAGCCGCGACACCGGAGGCGGCGGTCTCGCCGGCCGCGCGACCACGCTGGTGGAGGGTGTGGCCGGTGGC
>NZ_AZSN01000061.1:0-22458 GCF_000576225.1 Methylibium sp. T29-B
GCTCGGCCGATGATCGACGCCGTCGCGATCAGTTCCTCGAGCAGGGCCATCGAGACCTTGCCGGACACGGTGAACGGGTCGAGTGCCGGGCGCTCGCTGTACTTCAGCACGATCGATGGGTTGATCTTGGCCAGGTTGACTTGGCCCATCGTCCAGCCCGCGAAGCGCCGCTCGGTCACTTCCTCGAAGTGAAGCACCGCGATGTCGCGGTGGCGCGGGTCGCGCACGATCTGCGCGTAGAGGCTGTTGACGACGTCACGGCCACCTTCGAGCACCTGCATGAAGACATCGCCGCCATGGCACAGGATGCCGGTGATGCCGAGCGCCGGGTTGTGTGCCCGGCACTGGGCCAGGATGCCCTCGATGATCTCCGGCGTCACCGGCCCGGCGGCGCGGCTCGCGTACAGAAGACGCACCAGCATGGTCGTCAGCCCTTCTTGTTGTTGACCAGCGAGAGGAACTCGCGTCGCAGGTTGGCGTCCTTCAGGAACACGCCACGCATCACGCTGTTGATCATCTTGGAGTCCAGGTCACGCACGCCGCGCCATTGCATGCAGAAGTGGTCGGCCTCCATCACGATCGCCAGGCCGTCGGGCTCATCTTGTCCTGCAGCAGATCGGCCACCTGGGTCACGGCCTCCTCCTGGATCTGCGGCCGGCTCATGATCCACTCGGTAAGACGCGCGTACTTGGAAAGACCGATCAGGTTGGAGTGCTCGTTGGGCATCACACCGATCCACACCCGACCCATGATCGGGCAGAAATGGTGCGAGCAGGCGCTCCGCACGGTGATCGGGCCGATGATCATCAGCTCGTTCAGGTGCTCGACGTTCGGGAACTCGGTGACCGCCGGCTCGTGCACGTAGCGGCCCTTGAAGACCTCGTTCAGGTACATCTTGGCGACGCGGCGCGCGGTGTCCTGGGTGTTGTGGTCGCTCTCGGTGTCGATCACCAGGCTGTCGAGCACGCCGCGCATCTTGCCGGCCACTTCGTCGAGCAACTGCTCCAGCTCGCCCGGCTCGATGAACTCGGCGATGTTGTCGTTGGCGTGGAAACGCTCGCGCTGCGACTTGATTCGCTCGCGGATCTTGACGGAAACCGGCACGCCTTCGTCGTCGGGCACGGCACGGAGGCTGGGCAGGGTGTGGGGAGCGTTCATCGGAGCATCTCGCGCGGGGCGAGCAGCGACTGCGGTCGACTAGCTTAACGTTTGTCGGATCGCCCTGGCGGCCGGCGGTATTCCCGGCCACCGCCGGCTCAGTAGCGCCCGCCGGCGCCGGCTGCGCGCAGGTAGAGCCGGGCCACCCAGGCGACGAAGCCCCGGCGCAGCCAGCGCCGCCAGCCGGCCACCGGCACCGGTGCGGTGATCTCGCGCGAGACGGCGAAGTCGCGGTCCAGCTCGCGCGACAGGGTGGCCGCGAAGCCGCGGTCATCGACGATCACGTTCGCCTCCAGGTTGACCAGCAGCGACAGCGGGTCGATGTTGGAACTGCCCACCGTGGCCCAGCGCTGATCGACCAGCGCCACCTTCGCGTGCAGGAAGGCCGGGGTGTACTCGAACACCGCCACGCCGTGCGCCAGCAGTTCGTCATACAACGCCTGCGCCGCCAGCGCGGCGAAGCGATAGTCGGCTTTTCCCTGAAGCAGCAGCCGCACACGCACGCCGCGCCGCGCCGCGGCCAGCAGCGCGCGGCGGAACTCGAAGCCGGGGTAGAAGTAGGCTGACACGATGTCGATGCGCTGTTGCGCACGGCGCAGCGCGTCGATGTAGCTGCGCTCGATGCTGCGGCGCTGGCTGAGGTTGTCGCGCACCACGAAGGCGACCCGCACCGGCTGCAGCGCACCGGCGCCGAAGCCTCCTGGCGAGCCGCGCCGCACCGCGATGCGCAAGCGTCGCAAAAGGCGGCGCGCGCGGGCCATCGGCTGGCTGCTGCGCGCGATCTGGCGCACCTCGTCACGCCAGTCGCGACCGAAGGCGGCGCGCGTCCACATCGCGCGGGCCGTCTGCTCGACCGGCCCGACCACCGCGCCCTGCACACGCACCGCGTAGTCGAGCCGCGGGGTGTCGCCCCAGCCATGGTTGAGGTCGTGGCGGTCGTCGAGCACGTTGATGCCGCCGACGAAGCCGACCTGCCCGTCGACCACGCAGAGCTTCTGGTGCAGGCGGCGCAGCTGGCCGGGCTGCAGCCAGTTCCACCAGCGCTGCGTCGGCCGGAACACGGCCAGCGCCACGCCCGCGGGCTCGAGCCGCTCGCGCAGCGCCGCCAGCGCATGCAGCGAACCGAAGCCGTCCACCACCACGCGGACGCGCACGCCGCGCCGGGCCGCCGCGACGAGCGCCGCCGACACGGCCTGCGCCGCGACGTCGTCGCCATAGATGTAGGTGGCGAGCCAGACCTCGTGCGTGGCGTGGCCGATCGACTCGATCATGGCCGGGAACAGCGCATCGCCGCCACGCAGCAACTGCACCTCGTTGCCGCCGCTGAACACGGCCCGGGCATGGGCATACCAGGCCAGGGCCTCGGACAGCACGGGGTCGTCCGGCGGCGGGGCACCGGCCGGAGCGGTCATGCCCTCACGCCTCCAGCGGCTCGAACTCGGCCACCAGCGGCAGATGGTCCGACATGCGGGCCCACGTGGCACCACGCGGCACGAAGGTCGACACGCAACGCCAGCCGCGGGTGTAGACGCGATCCAGCGCGAACACCGGCGCCAGCGACGGAAACGTCAGGCTGCGCTGCAGCCCCTTGGCCGACGGCGCCACGGCGCGCCGGAGACCGGCCTCCTGCATCGCACCGTCGAGGCGTTCGCCCCAGTCGTTGAAGTCGCCGGCCACGAGCAGCGGCACGGCGGGATCGAGCTCCTGCCGCACGAAGGCTGCGAGACGCTGCACCTGCCGCAGGCGGCTCGAGTGGCTGAGGCCGAAATGGGCGACGATGGTGTCGACCGCCCGCCCCTGCCAATTGACCTGCACGTGCAGCAGCCCGCGCTGCTCGAAGCGATGGTCCGACACGTCGTGGTGGTTCGGCTCACCGATCGACCAGCGCGACAGCAGCGCATTGCCGTGCTCGCCGTGGCGCGTGATGGCGTTGGTGCGGTAGGCCACGTCGTAGCCTTCCGGCGCCAGGAACTCGGCCTGCCCCTGCTGTGGCCAGCCGAACGACGTGCGGTCGAAGCGCCGCGCGTCGCGCTTGTGAAAGCGCCGCACTTCCTGCAGGCACACCAGGTCGGCGTCCAGCGCCTCGATCGCGAGCCCGAGGTTGTGGATCTCCAGCCGCTTGGCCGGGCCGACGCCACGCACCCCCTTGTGGATGTTGTAGGTGGCCACGCGCAGCCGCCGCTCGTCGCCCGAGGCCGGCGGCAGCACCGAGGACTGCAGCGGGTTCATGCCCCACCCTGCCAAAGCCGCGGCAGCTGCAGCACGGCCTCGGCATTCGAAGGGGAGAAGCAGCGGTCGGCCGCCTCCCGGTACGGCAGCCACACGTGACGAAGGTGCTCGCGCGGTGCCAGACGGATCGCGATGTCGCGCGGCACCGTGAGCCCGAACACATGTTCGGTGTTGTGGGTCACTCCCGGCGCGTAGCGGTGGCGCCAGACCGGGTAGATCTCATAGACATTGGAGAGCCGCCAGTCGCGCAGCGCGGCCGCAGGCACCTCGCGCGACCCGACCTCGATGCCGGTTTCCTCCGCCACCTCGCGGACGCAGGTCTCCAGCAGGGTCTCGCCAGCGGTGTCCTTGGAGCCGGTGACGCTCTGCCAGAAGCCCGGATGGTCGGCCCGCTCGATCAGCAGGACCTCGAGCGCCGGGGTGTGGATCACCACGAGCACGGATTCGGGGATCTTGTACGGGCGGGATGGCGTCGTCACGTCGTGGGAGGCGGGCGAAAAAAAGGGGCGCCGACCGGCGCCCCTCGATTGTGCGGCAAGCCGCCAGCTCAGACGCCGCTCTGGCCTGCCGCCGGGTTGCGCAGCCGGATGTGCAGCTCGCGCAGCTGCTTCTCGTCGACCGGGCTCGGCGCGTGCGTCAGCAGATCCTGGGCGCGCTGGGTCTTCGGGAAGGCGATCACGTCGCGGATCGAATCGGCCTTGGTCATCAGCGTGACCAGACGATCGAGCCCGAAGGCGAGGCCGCCGTGCGGGGGGGCGCCGTACTGCAGCGCGTCGAGCAGGAAGCCGAACTTGAGCTGGGCCTCGTCGGGGCCGATCTTGAGTGCGCTGAACACCTTGCTCTGCACCTCGGCGCGGTGGATCCGCACCGAACCACCACCGAGCTCCCAGCCGTTGAGTACCATGTCGTAGGCCTTGGCGATGCACTTCCCGGGATCGGTGTCCATCAGGTCCTCGTGGCCGTCCTTCGGCGCCGTGAACGGGTGGTGCACCGCGGCCCAGCGATCGCCCTCCTCGTCGTGCTCGAACATCGGGAAATCGACCACCCACAGCGGCGCCCACTTGTCCTCGAACAGGCCACCCGACTTGCCGAAGTCGCTGTGGCCGATCTTGACGCGCAGCGCGCCGATGGCGTCGTTGACGACCTTGGCCTTGTCGGCCCCGAAGAACAGCAGGTCGCCGTTGCGCGCGCCGCTGCGCGCGATGATCTCGGCGATCGCCGCGTCGTGCAGGTTCTTGACGATCGGGCTCTGCAGGCCCTCGCGGCCCTTGCTCGCGTCGTTGACCTTGATCCAGGCCAGGCCCTTGGCCCCGTAGATCTTGACGAACTCGGTGTAGCCGTCGATCTCGCTGCGGCTCATCTCGCCGCCGCCAGGCACGCGCAGCGCGACCACGCGGCCACCCTTGGCCTGGGCGGGGGCCGAGAACACCTTGAAGTCCACGTCCTTCATCACCTCGGTGAGCTCGGTGAACTCCATCTTCACGCGCAGGTCCGGCTTGTCGGAGCCGAAGCGGTGCATCGCCTCGGCGTACTTCATGACCGGGTAGCCGGGCAGCTCCACGTTCATCACCGCCCGGAACACCGTGCGGATCATGCCTTCGAACATGCCGCGGATCTCTTCCTCGTCGAGGAACGAGGTCTCGATGTCGATCTGTGTGAACTCGGGCTGGCGGTCTGCGCGCAGGTCCTCGTCGCGGAAGCACTTGGTGATCTGGTAGTAGCGGTCGAAGCCGGACACCATCAGCAGCTGCTTGAACAGCTGCGGCGACTGCGGCAGCGCGAAGAACATGCCCTCGTTGACGCGGCTCGGCACGAGGTAGTCGCGCGCGCCTCGGGCGTGCTCTTGGTCAGCATCGGCGTCTCGATGTCGATGAAGCCGTTGGCATCGAGGAACTTGCGCACCTCCATCGCGACCCGGTAGCGCAGGATCAGGTTCTTCTGCATCGCCGGGCGGCGCAGGTCGAGCACGCGGTGCGTGAGACGCGTGGTTTCACTGAGGTTGTCGTCGTCGAGCTGGAACGGCGGCGTGACGCTCGGGTTCAGCACCTCGAGCTCATGGCACAGCAATTCGACCTTGCCGCTCACGAGGTTGGCGTTCTCGGTGCCGGCCGGCCGAGCGCGGACCTTGCCGACGATCTTCAGGCAGAACTCGTTGCGCACGCCCTCGGCGGCCTTGAACATCTCGGCACGGTCGGGGTCGCAGACGACCTGCACCAGGCCCTCTCGGTCGCGCAGGTCGATGAAGATCACGCCGCCATGGTCGCGGCGGCGGTGGGCCCAGCCCATCAGGGTCACGGTCTGGCCGAGCAGCGTTTCGCTGACGAGGCCGCAGTAGGTGGTACGCATGGAAAAAGGCTCCGGAACTCTGGAATCGAAGGCCGCCGTGGCGGCGCAATGTTGGGCGCTGGCAGGCTGTCTCGCAAGCCTCAGGGTTGAACGCGGGCCGCGGCGTTCAACCCGCCAGATTTCGCACCGGCTGTGCCGGAAGGTGCGTCGGCGGCGCCACGACGCCCATCGAGATGATGTACTTCAGCGCCTCGTCGACGCTCATCGCGAGCGCGACGACATCGGCGCGCGGCACCATGAGGAAGAAGCCAGAGGTCGGGTTGGGCGTGGTGGGGACATAGAGGCTGAGATAGTCGCCGCTCAGGTGCTCGCCCGCCTCGCCGCCCGGCCGGCCGGTGACGAAGGCGATGGTCCACGAGCCTGGCGCGGGTACTGCACCAGCACCGCCTCGCGGAAGGCGTTGCCGCTGCTCGAAAACAGCGTATCCGAGACCTGCTTCACCGAGCTGTAGATCGACTTGACGATCGGGATCTGCTGGAGCACGCGGCTACCCTGGCGAAGCCACCACTGGCCGACGATGTTGGTCGCGAACATGCCGGTCAGCAGCAGGCCGACCAACATGACGATCACGCCCAGGCCGGGGATCTGCTTGAGCATCTCGAGCGGCGAATGCGCGGCCGCCGGCAGCAGCGCCTGCGAAGCGCTGAGCAGCCAGGCGAACACGCCGTCGAGCAGGCCGAGCACCGAATGCAGGACCCAGATGGTGATGGCCAGCGGCAGCCAGACCAGCAGGCCGGCGATCAGGTACTTTTTCAATCAGGGCTTTCGGACAGGGCGGAACGCGGCGCGCCTGGGCAGTTCAGTGGCAGGCACAGGACGAGCCGCAGCCGCCCGCGGCCGCCGATGTCGTGGACGCCGGGGTGGCGCCGCCACCCGCATCGCCGCCCGAACTGTTGCCGCCGGCGCCTCCACCGCCGCTGTCGGCAGCCGGTGCAGCAGTTGGCGTGGCGGTGGCGACACCATCCGTCTTGGGCGCGTTGGCCGTCGCAGCCGCGGGCTGGGCGCCATTGCGGAAGTCGGTGACGTACCACCCGAGCCCTTGAGCTGGAACCCGGCAGCGGTGAGCTGCTTCTTGAACGCGCTGGCGCCACAGGAAGGACAGACCGTGAGCAACGGATCGGAGATCTTCTGAAGCACGTCCTGCGCATGGCCGCAGGACTCGCAGCGATAGGCGTAGATCGGCATGACCAAACCCTTGATTCGAAAACCGGAATTGTAAGGGTGCGGCCCCGCGCGGCGCCGGCTCCGCGGACCATGCGCGCCTCGAGCGCTGCACCGCATCAACCGGGCCAGCGCTGCCAGATCTGCACCACCAACAGGCCCATCAGGAAGCCGACGCCGGTGCAGAGCACCGCTTGCAGCAGGCGGTTGGTGCGCCGCTGCTCGGCCAGCAGCGCGGCGAGCAGGGCGTCGGACGGGCCGTCGCCGTGCGCCGCCGGGCGCGCCCTGGCCTGCGCCGCGAGCGCGTCGTGCAGGAGCCGCGGCAACTCGGGCAGCATCTTCGCGTAGCGCGGCGCTTCGTCCTTGAGACGCTCAATCAGGCCGCGCCAGCCGATCTGCTCATGCATCCAACGCTCGAGGAAGGGCTTGGCGGTGCTCCACAGGTCGAGTTCGGGATCGAGCTGGCGCCCCAGACCCTCCACATTGAGCAAGGTCTTCTGGAGCAGCACCAGCTGCGGCTGGATCTCGACGTTGAAGCGCCGCGAGGTCTGAAACAGCCGCAAAAGCACCTGGCCGAGCGAGATTTCCTTCAGCGGGCGGTCGAAATAGGGTTCACAGCAAGCGCGGATCGCGCCCTCGAGTTCGTCGATGCGGGTCCCGGCCGGCACCCAGCCCGACTCGAGATGCAGCTCGGCCACCCGCTTGTAGTCTCGGCGGAAGAAGGCGATGAAGTTCTGCGCAAGGTAGTCCTTGTCGGACTCCGTGAGCGTACCGATGATCCCGAAGTCGAGCGCGACATAGCGCCCGAAGGTCTGCGGCGCCACGCTGACCTGGATGTTGCCCGGGTGCATGTCGGCATGGAAGAAGCCGTCACGGAAGACCTGCGTGAAGAAGATCGTCACGCCGTCGCGCGCGAGCTTCTGGAAATCGATACCCGCCTCTCGCAGCCGCGCCACCTGGCTGATCGGCACGCCCGTCATGCGCTCCATGACCATCACGCCGGGCGTGCAGAGGTCCCAGATCATCTCGGGCACCAGCACGAGATCCAGTCCCTCCATGTTGCGGCGCAGCTGAGTGGCATTGGCGGCCTCGCGCACCAGGTCCAGCTCGTCGTGCAGATACTTGTCGAACTCCGCCACCACCTCGCGCGGCTTCAGCCGCTTGCCGTCGGCCGAGTAGCGGTCGGCCCAGCCGGCCAGGACACGCAGCAGCGCCAGATCCGAGTCGATGATCTGCAGCACGCCAGGGCGCAGGACCTTGACGGCCACTTCGCGGCCATTCTTCAGGACCGCGAAATGCACCTGCGCGATCGACGCGCTGGCAACCGGCTCGTGCTCGAAGCTGGCGAACAGCTGGTCCAGCGGTCGACCGAAAGCCGCCTCCACCAACGCCACCGCCTGTTCGGCGGGGAACGGTGGCACGTCGTCCTGGAGCTTGGCCAGTTCGTCGGCCACGTCGACCGGAAGCAGATCGCGCCGGGTCGACAGGACCTGCCCGAACTTGACGAAGATCGGGCCGAGTCGCTCCAGCGCCATGCGCAGGCGCGCACCGCGCGGCGCATCGAGGCGCCGCCCCACGCCGACCAGCCGGGCCAGCCCACGCACCCAGCGCTGGCGGAAACTCGACAGCGCCAGTTCGTCGAGCCCGTACCGGAGGACGATGAAAACGATGTAGACCAAGCGCGCGAGATCCCTCATCGCGACGGCGATCCGTTCGCGCCGGCGACGAGCCTGGCAGCCGCCTGGGTGGCGCCCCGCAACGCGGCGGCGATGCCCTGCCCTGCACGTACCAGCCCCTCGGCAATCACCGGACCGAACAGCTGGGAGAGATCAGCTTGCACATCCCACCGCAGGTTCTCGACCACCCAGTGCAAGTCAGCGGCGAAGGTCGCATCACCTTGGATCGTCACGCTCGGCCGGCGCCCGTTCAACCAGTCCAGCGCAGCTTGGCCCGGGCTCGACGCCTCGAAGCTCATCTGCAGGTCATCGTTCGTTTCGAGGCCGCCCTCTTCCGGTGCCCATTCCAGCAAGCCGGCGGGCGTTACGCGGAACCTCAGCACCGGCGATCGCGGCAACCAGGACGGCAAGGCATCGGCTCGCAAGGTCACGCACCGGCCAGCGTGCCGGACCAGACGCTCAGCCGCCGCAGGCTCGGAAGCCAGAAGATGGTTGAGCCACAGCGTGAGCCGCTCGGCCATGGCGGGCCCGAGCGACGCCGTGGCGGCGCCGAGCAACGGCGAGTCGAAAGCGTGAAGCATTTGCGAATTGTAGGCAAGCGCCCGCATCGCGCCCCCGGGTATAGGGGCCCGATGCCCCGGGGACTTGCGCGAGAATTCTTGCTGACGAGTTCGGGAAGCGCGACGCTCGTCGATCGCAATGGCTGTAGGTATGTATGACCCACTGCCGCGTTCCGTCGGCCAGACGCGGGACGGCTGTAATCCATGGTAGTGCCTGAAGCGAAAGCCCTGACCCCTTATCCATGTTCGACGACCGCAGCTACAAGAGAACGTTCTACAGCGCACCGCAGTCGGTGACCTCGCTCGTTGCGGCGTTCCTCGAGCCGACGGTGTCGGTGGTGACCTACGTGGCCGTCTGCCACTGGTTCGATGAACCCATCCTGCGGGCTTCGCTGACCCTGTGCCTTCTGGTCTTCGTGCTCACCTTTCCGGGACGCAACCGCTTCCGCGATCACATGGTGGCCGCCGGGATCGACATCGCCTCGTCATGGCTGGTGCTGCTGGCCATCCTGGCGCTCTGCGGCTACGCGACGCGCAGCCTGCAATTCTTCAACCGGGACGTGCTGGTCTCCTGGGCGCTGATCACGCCAGTGCTCCAATGGGGCGCTGTCTGGGCCGGAAAGCTGGTCTTGCGTCGGCGCGCGGCACTCCCCGAAGCGCGCCGCACCGCGATTGTGATCGGCGCCAGCCCGCTGGGCGTCAAAGTGGCCAGGGCATTGACCTCCGGAAGAAGCACTGGCATTGACTTTGTCGGCTACTTCGATGATCGAACCGATGAGCGCGTGCACGTCGACGGGATGGCCAAGCGACTCGGCGGACTTGCCGACGTCGCAGCGTATGTATCACTGCATGGCATTCGCGAGGCCTACATCACCCTGCCGCTGGGATCGCAGCCGCGAATCGTCGAACTTCTCGAATCGCTCCAAGGCACCACCGCATCGCTGTATTTCGTGCCGGACGTTTTCGGGATCAGCATCATTCAAGGCCGGTTCGAAGACGTCAATGGTGTACCCGTCGTGGGCATTTGCGAAACCCCGTTCACAGGCACGAACGATCTCGTCAAGCGCATCAGCGACGTTGTCGTGGCAACGCTCATCTTGATCCTGATCTCGCCGATTCTGGTTGCCATCGCGATCGGCGTGAAGCTCAGCTCACCCGGCCCCATCATCTTCCGTCAAAAGCGCAATGGGCTCGACGGCAACGAGATCACGGTCTACAAGTTTCGCTCCATGACCACTCAGGACAACGGAGCCGTGGTCAAGCAAGCGACGAAGCACGACGCGCGCATCACCAAGTTTGGCGCGTTCATCCGCCGCACGTCCTTGGACGAGCTTCCGCAGTTCTTCAATGTCCTGCAGGGCCGCATGAGCATCGTCGGGCCGCGACCGCACGCGGTAGCACACAATCAGATGTACCGCGAACTGATCAAGGCCTACATGGTTCGACACAAGGTCAAACCGGGCATCACCGGTTGGGCGCAAGTCAACGGCTTCCGTGGCGAAACGGACACGATCGAGAAAATGCAGGCTCGCGTGGAATACGATCTTGAGTACTTGCGCAACTGGTCGCTCGCGCTCGATCTTCAGATCATCATTCGCACGGTTCGAACCATGTTCTTCGATCGCAATGCCTACTGATGCGGCCCGCGGTCCGGAGACTCACAAGGGATTCACGATGAATTTTCACCATAAGCTCAATCTTGCCTTGCTCGGGGTCGTCTGCACTGGAAGTTCGGTCGCCCAGGTGGAGCTCCAGCCTTCGTCGAGTCCGTACTACATCGGTGCATCCCAGGCCTTCACACGCGAAGACAACATTTTCCGCACGCCGGATGGTCAGCCGGAAATCAGCGACACCTACTCCACGACATCGCTCTTGGCCGGCGTGAACCAGCCGATCGGGCGCCAGCGCTTGTTCGCGAACGCGGCCCTCAGCAGGAACCTCTTTCGCGACAACTCCCAACTCAACAACACCGCATACGATCTCGACGCTGGCGTGGATTGGGCCACGATCGAAAAACTCTCTGGCACGCTCAGCTATGCGACCCGGCGCAACCTCGCTCGCTATGGCGTGGATGACGGCCCGACATTGACCACCGAACGGAATGAGGAACGCAGCCAGCAGCTGCTTGCTCGCGTCCAGTACGGCATGGCGTCGCTGCTCTCCCTGGAGGGCACCGCCATCCACCGCAAACTCGACTATTCGGCGGCCAGCTACGCGTTCAAGGAACTGAGACAGAACTCGCTCGGTTTGCGCGTGCTGTACCGCCCCAGCGGCCTGCTCACGCTAGGGGCCGGCGTTCGGGGCACCGACGGCCGCTATCCCTCCGCGATCCAGTCGGCTCCAGGCGTCTTCGAGGAAGATGCATTCGATCGCCGGGATTTCGACCTGTCGGCGGTTTGGGCAGCAACCGGGTTGAGCCGCCTGACGGCGCGCCTGAGCTACAGCAAGGAGGACCATGACCGCTTGCAGTCGCGCGACTTCTCTGGCGTCACCGGAGCGCTGAGCTGGGCCTACGCCGCCACCGGCAAGCTCAATTTCATCACCGACCTGATCCGCGATACCGGTTCGGAGAACAGTTTCAACAGTTTCTCGAGCGGTGCCAGCACCTCGGGCAACACCAATCGCATTTCCAATGCAGTGCGCCTGAGGGCCACCTATGACGCGACAGCCAAGATCCGATTCGGAACCGACCTCAAGTACCAGAAACGCGATCTCGTCAATACCTTCGCGCTGACCGGTGGCACCTCGACGCAAACCGGCAATGACAAGACCACCGAGTTCGGCCTGACGGGGCGCTACAAGCCGACCCGCAATGCGGAGATCGAGTGCGGTGTCGGGCGGGAGAAGCGGACGACATCTTCGCCGATTTCCTACGCCTACTCGGCAGGCAAGGCCAGTTGCCAGGCACAACTGATATTCCAATAGCCATCGCACCCGCGAGGCTCCGGTGCAGGTATCGCACCCGATGGCCGGAAGCATCTGATGCCCCGGCGCGACAAGTATTCATCATCCCTAGCAAGAGGTACGTATCGTGTCAGTCGTTGCAGTCATAGGCCTGGGTTACGTGGGACTTCCCCTGGTGGTGGAATTTGGCAAGAGCATGCCTGTGATCGGTTTCGACATTGTTGAAGCCAAGGTCGCCAAATGCCAGGCCGGGACGGACCCTTCCCGGGAGATTCCCGATGAGGAGATGCGGGCGGCCACTCATGCAACGTACACCAGCGATGCCGCGCAACTGAGTGCTGCCGACTATCTCATCGTCGCCGTGCCGACGCCGGTGGACGATGCCCACATCCCCGATTTCCGTCCCTTGATCGGAGCCAGCAAGGCCATCGGCGCCCACCTCAAGAAGGGGGCCGTTGTGATCTACGAATCGACGGTGTATCCCGGAGCCACCGAAGAGATCTGCATCCCCGAGCTCGAGAAGGCATCGGGCTTGAAGTGGAAGCGCGATTTCTTTGTCGGCTACAGCCCGGAGCGGATCAATCCGGGAGACCGCGAACACATGCTCACGAACGTGGTGAAGGTGGTCGCCGGCGATACCCCGGAGACCCTGGAACGCGTGGCGAGCCTGTATGAACGCATCGTGAAGCCCGGAGTGCATCGTTGCACCAGCATCAAGGCAGCCGAAGCGTGCAAGGTGATCGAGAACACGCAGCGGGATCTCAACATCGCGCTGATGAACGAACTCGCGATCATCTTCGACAAGATTTCGATCGACACCGCGGAGGTTCTCGAGGCGGCGGGCACGAAGTGGAATTTCCTGCGCTTCAAGCCCGGCTTGGTTGGCGGGCACTGCATCGGCGTGGATCCGTACTACCTGACCCACAAGGCCGAAATGCTGGGCTACCACCCGCAGGTCATCCTAGCGGGTCGGCGCATCAACGACGGCATGGGCAAGTACATCGCCGAGCAGACCGTCAAGCAGATGATCGGCGGCGGCAGCTATGTGAAGGGCGCCAAGATCAACGTCCTCGGATTGACCTTCAAAGAGAATTGCCCTGACCTGCGCAACAGCAAGGTCATCGACATCATCCAGGAACTCAAGAGCTACGGCATTGAAGTGTTTGTGCATGACCCGGAGGCCGATGCCGAAGAGGCCATGCACGAATACGGCGTCAAGCTGCTGCCCTGGGATGAACTGCCCCGCGCCGATGCCATCGTCGCTGCCGTCGCGCACAACGAGTACAAGTCGCTGACGGCCAGCGACTTCACTCGCAAGGTCGTCAAGGGCGGCAATTTCATCGATGTGAAGGCCAATTTCGACGAGAAGGACTTGCAGGCGAACGGCATCAAGGTCTGGCGCCTGTAAGCCTTCCGCTCGGGCGGCGCGCCACGGCGCTGCCGCTCTCTTCTCCTGATGGCCGTGGCTCGGCCGCTACAGACGCCGCCACGGCCTTGCAGCTCGCTCGACGGCAGAGTCGTCTCGCCTAGATTTGACGGCGTCGTGCCGATGAAACTCGAACGCAGGATCAACTCGCGATCGAAAAAGATCGGATCGAAATCGCCAGACATTCCAGTCGATTGCGAGATCCCCGCCCACTCTCGAGTAGGTATGGACGCAATTGGTGCGACCACCTCCGCCGAGCGTCGCCAACAATCGTTCGTTGATTCCTTGCATCGAGATGGATTCCACCGCCAGCAGGTGTACGGCCCGGCCATAACGACCGCGGCAATCCTGCACCGGACGAATCCATTGCCCCTGCCATTGAAACCAGGGCCCGGCGGGCCGACTTGTGGCCGCATCGACCCGCAGCGGGTTCAGCGACATGGGTTGCCAACCGCTCGTCAACGCCGATGAATGGTAGACATGCAAGGTGTCGTAAAGCCGCATGTCATAGGGCGATTCATCACAGACGCTGCCACCGCTCTGCCCGACGCCGCTTGCCGTCAGCCACCACCCTGCATGGTTGCGATGCAAAGTGGCATCTGCCAGCCGGACTTGCTGCAACAGGTCAGCAACCGGCTCCCATTCGAATGGGAATTTCCTGGCACGATAAAGCACCAAATCGCCACGCGCTCCGCTTTCAGGCAGCATATACCATTTGCCATCGCACTTGAATACCTGCGGATATGACAGATGGCTTGAATCCTCGAGAACGACCACAGGTTCACTGCAATGGCCTGATGCATCGATCGAGACGCAAACGATGCATCCTTTTGGTGACTTTATAGAATCTTCTTCGAAGAATACCCAAAGCAAATCTCCATCGCGCGCCACAAAAGGATCTGCCCAGATTTTATCAATTGGCGGAACAAAATCTATGAACTGACTGCCCGCAGTCGGCCAGAGATGATCCGGAACCAGGTTCTGGTAAACGCGAAACGCCCACTGATCATGCGCGGTCAAGCGATGCGCCATGTGGCGTAAGGCACGACCCAGGTTGCCCCCACGTGCGGCAGCAAGCGGCATGTCGGGTACCGGAGATGAGCCCACCCGGGGGACTTCGGACGTTTGCCCCCCCACGCGACGAGCGATGTGCCCCACGAGATCCGCCAATCTCGCTGCCGCAGCGTCCACGGATCGCGCGATGGAGTGGTCTTTGAGTGCACAGCGCCAGGTCAATCTGTCGGTTCGGCCGCGGTGCCGCCAAATGGCTTCCAGATCGATGCTGCCGGACCCGCGCTGCAAAGCCCGTTCGACAACGACAGCCAAGTGGCACGCTGGTTCACCGTCGGCTCGCAATTCAATCGAGTCCTCCTGCTCGAAATCCCGAGCATCCGTCAGTGCGACGCAGACAAGGGCATTCCGTGCATCATCCTCGATGTGGCCCAGGTCTCGGGCATACCCTGCTCGCAACAACGAACAGGCCCCGGCATTCCGAGCCGAATCTAAAAGACCGGCAAGGCCCAACGGAAATAACGGCGCAGCACGTCCTTCGACAGGAACTCCAACAATTACTCCGTCGACGGCGAACACTTCTCGCAACACCTCGGCGATCGTCAAAACCCAACGAGGGTAATCGCCCTGGCGCGTCATCAGTCGCCACGAACTCATCGATCGTGAGTCAATCACGACGAACAGCCATCACTCGAGGCACGGTTGCGCATGCTTCACACACGTCAAAACGAGGGCATTTCGAAATTTCGACCACCATTTATCGACAAAACAAGCAGGACACTCGCATGGAACAAGCGCTGCCATCTTGCCTTGTATTCCTTCGGAAATTTCGAGATCAGGGACTTGAGAAATCTAATCAACTTGGCCTTGAACGTCTTGTCGTCGATGATATCGTATTCAACCACCTTGCGTCCACCAAACTCCTCTTTGAATCGATTGACCAAAAGCAAGGCCTTGTCTTCGATGCCTGCATACCAACCGCAGAAGTCGTAGGTATAGCAACCCCGCTTTCTCAGCCATTGCATCTCGCGCCAATGCAGCAAGCGATTCGATTGCCCGATGATCTTTCGCAGTGATGGATCCGTCCCTCGCAGGCTGGCGGAATACAAGACTAGAAACCTACCGGCGGTCCACAAACTGGCATGCCAGATCAGCGTTTCCTGATCTCGGATAACGCGACTGAGAACAAGACGCCCGGACTCATGCAGCGCTTCGAGTCGCGGCGTCCAGATCGGCCAGATCGACTTGCTGCGCGAAAAATCATCATAAAAAGCCAAGAACTCGACCAGCTGCTCCCGCGTGGATTTTTCGATGATCTCGATCGTCGTGCTCTTGTCGGCCTCGGCCGCTCGAATCTGAGATCGGGTGTTGCGATCGAACGATGCAAGGAGCGCTTCCGGCTCGGGCGTCAGATCGATGAGCAAGGTATGGAATTCCTCGCTGCGCTTGCCAGGTACAGGAAATTCCGCCTGGTTCCTGAAAACCACATCGAACAACCCCACTTGCTCTGGTTCATCGAACCAAAGCTCTTGGCAACGCATCTTTTCTCGCGACCTAAAACAGATCATGCAATGAAGCCACCGGTCGTCCAGACAGAACCTGAGACCGGATCAAGATCGACACGGCATCAAGCGGATCAGGCCGCATGATTGACGGACAACTCATCGATCAGCGACTTGGTTTGCTTGATGTTTGCCCGACTTGAAGCACCGAACACGATGGATTCAATATTCTGCTGCTCGCATACGTATGACAGGGCCGCCCTCGGAGAAATGGCCCCTGAAGCGAAGACCGACATCGCGACCGGCCTGAATCTACGGGTTTCGATAATATCTTCATATACCTTAACCCCGCCACACATTCTGAAACCTATCTTGTTGATGTTGGAGCAAACGATAGGATTTTCGATGCCTTGCCCTTCGAGCACGTCGAGCATCTTCGGGAGGTTCATCGTGATGAAACCCGGTTCGGCGTTGTATTTTTCTCGCACATGATCCGCAAAGAACCGGAACATCTCATTCATGCCCAATCCCATCAGCAGATCAGCGATCACATTCTGAATGAAGATAACAGGGGTCGTCAGCCCATGGAACATCTTCATTTCAGCGTCGATCAGCAATTTCAGGATCGCCTGGGCATCCTTTCCTGCCAAAGCCACCCCACCTTTCAGCATGGCACCAAGTGCACCATCGGACGGCAAGAACATCCTGAGCGCATCCACCATTCCATGCTCGGTAACCGCATTGGCATATTTATGCGCATACGGCATGCACGGATAGAAAATATAATCAGGATATTTTTGTTTGTTATCTCTGAAATAATCACAAATCTTTGCGACACGATCATGTGTTGTACACATGAAGGTGCGAACGCCTTCCTGATAAGCGGTATCAAGAACATCGATCACGGCTTGGAGATCTTGAAAGCGCATTGATTGCGCGCGTGCTTTCTCCTCTGACATATGATTGACGCCAAAAAACTGGTTGTCGCCGAATAAAACCCTGTCCATGCGATGATTCATATCATGTCTCAGCTAAACAATTTACCGATCAGGCCCTTGCGATCGCCTCGCGACGCCGCACGTGGCGTGACGTCCCCAATCTTGTCGGTCGCCTCTTTGTCCGACAAGATCATTTCGACGATCTGGTCGGTTTCCAGCGCAGACCTGAAACTGTTCTGACCATCCCTGCGATCTTGCTTGATGCTTTGCACAAAGTAGTCGATCTGCGCGGAGTATTCCTCTCCCCGCAGGTAATACCAGACCTCTTCGGTGAGATCGGTTGTGTAGCGGACAGTCCAGCCTTCGTCGACGCCAGGCAAGGAATCCTGCCGTTGCCGGAGATAAATCTGACACTCTTGTCGATCTGCGGTAATCCGACCATTGGTCCCCCAAACAGAGATCTTGGTCGACATTTTCCGGTAGCTTTCGTCGCTCCAATTGACTGCCAGTTGGCCACTCGCTCCGTCGGCGAACGCAAGGGAGCAATAGACCTCGTCCTCAACGTCGTTCGAGAAGACCCTGTTGAGCACACTGCCGTGAACCGACGCAGGCGCCTCGAACACAAAGTTGACCAAGTCGATGGCGTGGCAGGCGTAATCGTAGAGCGCCCCGCCGCCTGATTCTTCGCCGAGCGCCAAGTCATTCCTTTTTGGCGCAGCACCACCGGCCCATAGGCTTCCGCCCGAACATGATGAATCTTGCCGAGCGCACCTGACTTCACGATACGCGCAGCTTCCTTGAAGGCACCGACGAATCGATAGTGGTAGCCAACTTGGGTCACTAGATTCTTCTGATCAGCAAGCTCAACGAGTTTCTGACCATCTTTCGAATCCAGCACGAAGGGCTTCTCGCAGAATACATGCAACCCACGCTCAAGCGCCTTTCCCACCATGCCGGCATGGAGCGTAGACGGCGTTGCAACGAGCAAGGCGTCAAGCTGCTCCTTCGCCAGCATTTCATCAAAACTGGCGTAGCACTTCAGATTCGAATACTTCGTCAGAATATCTGTCAAATAAGTCGTGGTATCGCATGCGGCAACCAGTTCTACTTCCGGATGCGCTCGCACTATCGCAAGATGCGACAGACCCATCTTCCCCAAGCCAACCATGGCAATCCTAATCACACAAGCTCCTTTTTTTCCAATTCAATTTTCGATTCACAATCATGCTATTTATCTATAATGGCGGAATACAATTCGTCAATACTTCTCGAAACATAGACCGAAGAGAATCCTTGCTCAACGCGCCTCAAGGCCTTCTGACCCATCGACTGCCGGAGCGACGTATCTGATGCCAGCTTGATCAAAGCTCGCGTCAATGCCTCGACGTCGCCTGGATTGATCAGGAAACCTTCTTCGCGATCACGCACCAGTTCCGGAATTCCACCCACTGTGGTGGAGATGATCGGCAGCTTCCATGACATCGCTTCCAGGATGCTCATGGGCAATCCTTCGTTATAGGACGGCAGCACGTAGATCGATGCGCCACGAAGCAACGCCCGCTTCTCATCGCCGACCACCCAACCACAGAACTCGACGGCATCACCCACACCCAGTTCCCGGACCAGGTCTTGTGCTCGTTCTATTTCACCTTTGCCGCCGATCTGGAGCCGCATGGATGGGCAATGGCGAAGCACTTCAGGCAACGCCCTCAGAAGATCGTAAATCCCTTTGCGTTCGCCAACTTCACCCAAAAAAAGAATATTGACGAACTCGCCGCCGACCGCATCACAAGTAGGCTCCTTCGGCAGAGTCACGCCATTTGGAATCACACGGACACGTGCCGCGGCTCAATCGAAATAATATATTCTTTCCAACTCTCCGACAGAACGACAATAGCGTTCGCCTTGCGAAGCTGCCAACGAATCAAGCAGAGCGACCAGCGCGGCTGACGTGCCACGAACTCTTTGGTGCGAGAACCGTGGAGATGCAGAATGACAGGCACTCTACACAGATGAGCCAGCGACGCAAATATTGATTTCCGCCAAAAACTCCCATAAGCGGCGACGTGACAATGCAGCCCATCGACTTTTCGTTGAGCCAGCAAACCAGCAAATCGAAAAAATGCAGAACAAAAAACCTTGAAACGCACCCAATACCCACCTTCGACGTGCGTATCTATCAGCGAGATGCCCCATTTATCGAATATTCCATCATCACGATATCCTTCGACGACAGAACGCATGCCACCACGGGCGACGGTACAAAGCATCACGATCATGGCAGTACTCATGCTCTCGTCAGCGTCATGATGCTAGATCGCATGAACGAACTTCTTGACTTTATCGATCATCTCAACAGACGCGTATTGCGAAGTAGCTTCGATTGCCTGGTTCAGCTTTCCATCAACAAAACTGCTCAACAGCTCTTCCATCTTGCTTTCGTCTTCCGCAATCCATACACCAGGTCGACCGCGCAGCCATTCCATCCCATGCAACTGATGGTCTGAGGTCGCTTCACCCAGCTGCATTTTTCTCGGCAACAGGATCACAGGCTTCTGTGCTTGCATCGCCGAAATGATGGAGCCCATTCCGAGATGAGCGACCATCAGGTCGCAATTCCTGATGGCATTGGAAAACTCATCGGGTGGAAGCGTTCGAACCCATCTTGCATTTTTGGGATGATAGGTCCCGGCGCCGATCTGCATGCTGACATCGCTGTAGTTCACATGCCCAGCCCAGCGATCGACCACCTGAACGAGTCGGTCGAACGGAAACATCGAACCAATCGTCACGAAAATCATAAAGTCCGTCCCCAGTACTCGATGCTATTTTCTTTGGCGATCTCCTCCCATTGACTGAGGCACCGCGTCGCGACCTTTTTCGCCTTGCGACCCGAGGTCGACAATTCCTTGCAATTGGCAATACTGTCGATCCACAGTGTGCGTGCACTGAACAAGCGTCCGAGAGTGATACAAATCAGCGCCGGCCCGGAACCTGTTGTGACGATCACATCCGGTCGCTCACGCAACAGGATCCAGAACATCCGAAGTACCACCACGAAGAACGCCAACTTGTTCTTTCGCGAGGCGTCCTTGAAAGAATAGAAGCGGTGCCCTGGAACCTCAGCAGCAGATGCGGCATGCACGCTGGCGTACACCACCTCGCAACCCTCGAACGCAGGCCGCAATCGCAGCAACTGCACCCAATGCCCACCGCCCGAGGCGATTGCCAGTACTTTTCTTTTTGCCACGCAATTATCCAAATTAAATCAAGCCCGATCAGGTAGCATTCCACCACCATCTCGAATCGACAGAGAATGCCGTCCGAATCAACATGCAGAATTCGCGCCAGGGTTATATATCAGGCACGGTTGCATTGCAGCAAACATCGTAGTGTAGATAAGCTGAGGCGCCTCGTTCGTCCAACCCACAACGAGTCGACAACGATTCGGTGATACCGCACGCATCCGCGAACCTGTCTGCCTGGCGCATGGACGAGCACGTTCGGCATTCATGGGAAGAGCACACAATCGGGTAGCATCGTGGCATGAAGATCACCATCACAGCCGACGACTACGGCTGGTCGCCCGACAGTGTCGAGGCTACATCCACCTGCCTGTTGGACGGATCCATCAACAACGCCTCGTTGATGACAGGTGCACCTGCATTTGAACAGGCACTCGCATTCGCGAAAACTCACCCCCAATTCTGCTATGGCATTCACCTCACACTTGCCGGACGTGGCCAATTAAAACCAGCAGCATCACGCTCGAAAGTCGGAACGCTCCTGAATTCCGAAGGTCAATTAGGCTCATTACGACGCTTTCGGGCATTCGCCCTGCTTGGGCAGATCGATCCACAGCAGATCGAAACAGAAATCAGCGCGCAAATTGCCTTGGCACGGGATGCCGGCATTTTGATAAGTTATGTAGATTCGCACCACCACGTTCACAAATTGCCGATCGTGACGGAAGCGCTCAATCGAGTATTACCAAAATTCGGCATCGATCGTGTCAGATGCGTTCAGAACTTCTATATTAAACCTGCCTACAGCAAACCAACATACTGGCTCGGAAAATTTCAGGATCGAAAACTGCGACAACGCTGGAAAACGACTGACTGGTTCTATATGCCAGCCACACTGCTCGAAACCGACTGGCAGGAAAACCTATTGCAGCGCCTGATCCCGAACACGTTGGAGATCGGCGCACACCCCGGAACCGTAGAAAATTGGCGCAAGACAGAGTTCGACGATATACGCACATTTTCCCAACTAGCCCGTACTGCGCGCCACGATCTGGTCAGTTGGGTGGATGTCATTTAAATAAAACCAGCTTACAAACGCCATCGCGCCAAAGCAGATCCGTCAAAGTCGCGCCAATTGACTCATGGTCTCTGCGACATACGAAATCGTCGGCAAATCAGGCGTTCGGTATCTCAAGCGCGCCTGCCGATCGAACAGGTAGACCTGCCCCGTGTGCTCGTCGACACCTCGATTGCGCCCACCCAAGAAACTGAACAACGTGTCGACATCTTGCAGCTTCGGTGCCGCAGCGCTCCACAAGCGATGCGCCCCAAAACTCGCTTTCCACCGACGCAACGCCGCCGGATCGTCGTTGAGCGGATCGATGGTCAATGACAGGAGCTGGGCATCTCGGATTGCCTCGATCTTCTGCGCGACCCCTGCGAACAAGGCGCCCTGGATCGGGCAGATGGCGCTGCACCCCGCAAACATCAGCTGCACCGCCGTCACTTTGCCCCGCAGGTGTTGCACCAGCTTGAAGGTCTTGCCATCGTCCGCGACCAGGGGGATCGACGGTGCCGTCTGGGGAGGATCGACCGGCCCGAACGGTGCGTGAGCCGGAGGTTGCGGCGGCGCCGCCTCGCTGCCCAGGCCTAGGCCCAGGCCACTCGCGGCTGCGATCGTGACGAAACTACGTCGATTCAATGGAATCTCCAGGCCACGCACTCACGGTGTCGATTGCGTGACGTAACTCCACAACGCCTCGCATTGAGGCCTATCGATCCTGTAGCGCGGCATCGCACGCTGAATGATCACCTTGGCCGGGTCGACGCCCGTTCTGAGCAGTTCACAGAACGCGTCCACGTCATAACGCGTCGGCGGCCCCCCACGACGAGCAGCCAGTCCTTTCAGCCCTTCGGGAGACAAGCGAGGCCCGAATGCCGCCGTCTTCTGCGACCCCGCAGATGGAGCCGGTGCCGCCGCCAGTTCATGACAGTTGATGCAGCGACTTGCCGTCATCGGCAACGGGGTCTCGTGTCCAACGATATACCCCGCCAGCATCTGCTGCCCGAGATACAGGCGGGCACCGAGAGGCTGTTCTTCCTGCTGCGCGAAAAGCGAAGCCGGCGACACCGCCAGCCCCAGCAGCAAACCCGTCCAGGCGGTCAAACACACCGACGCGCGCCCAACGCTGTTGCATTCCTTCGGCGTACGAGGCCCGCGTCGCGCGGCAGAACGATACCCGACAGCGGTCATTCCTTTCCGCTCACGGCGGCGTGAAGGTCACGGTGCGCTCTGTCGCAG
>NZ_AZSN01000062.1:0-22300 GCF_000576225.1 Methylibium sp. T29-B
ACGGCGCCGCGCCGGCGCGCCTGGCCGCAGTCGCCTGCAGCGCGCGGGCGCGCTCGGCCTGCAGCAGCCAGTCTTCGACGCTGCCCTCGTACTCGCGCCAGCGCCCGTCGCCCTCATGGACGATGGTGCTGGTGACCACGTTGTCGAGGAAGCGCCGGTCGTGACTGACCAGGAACACCGTGCCGGGGTAGGTCTGCAGCAGTTCTTCCAGCAGTTCCAGCGTGTCGATGTCGAGGTCGTTGGTCGGTTCGTCGAGCACCAGCACATTGGCCGGCTTGGCGAACAGCCGCGCCAGCAGCAGGCGGTTGCGCTCGCCGCCGCTCAGGCTGCGCACCGGCGAGTTGGCGCGCGCCGGGGCGAACAGGAAGTCGCCCAGGTAGCTCATCACGTGCTTGCGCTGGCCGGCGATCTCGACCCATTCGCTGCCGGGGCTGATGGTGTCGGCCAGCGTTGCATCGAGGTTCAGCACCTCGCGCATCTGGTCGAAATAGGCCACTTGCAGGTTGCTGCCGGTGCGCACCGTGCCGCTGTCGGGCGCGAGCGTGCCGAGGATGAGCTTGAGCAGCGTGGTCTTGCCGGCGCCGTTGGCGCCGATCAGGCCGACCTTGTCGCCGCGCAGCAGCGTGGCGCTGAAGTCGCGCACGATGGTCTTGTCGCCGTAGGCCTTGCTCACGCCCTCGAGCTCCGCGACGATCTTGCCGCTGCGCGAACCGGCGTCCACTTCGAGCGAGACGCGGCCCACCGAGTCACGCCGCGCCGCGCGCTGAGCGCGCAGCACCTCGAGCCGCTTGATGCGGGCAACGCTGCGGGTGCGCCGTGCCTCGACGCCCTGGCGCACCCACACCTCCTCCTGCGCGAGCAGCTTCTCCTGGCGTGCGTTGTAGAGCGCCTCGTCGGCCAGCTCGCGCTGCTTGGTGGCCTCGTAGGCCGCGAAATTGCCCGGGTAGCTGCGCAGCACGCCGCGGTCGAGCTCGACGATGCGGGTCGAAACGGCATCCAAGAAGGCACGGTCGTGGGTGATCAGGAGCACGCTGCCGCGGAAGGCCTTCAGCAGCTCCTCCAGCCAGCGGATCGCATCGAGGTCCAGATGGTTGGTCGGCTCGTCGAGCAGCAGCACGTCGGGCGCGGCGACCAGCGCCTGCGCCAGCGCGACGCGCTTCTTCGTGCCGCCCGACAGCGGGCCGACCTGGGCGTCGGGCGCGAGCTGCAGCCGCTCCAGCGTCTCGGTGACGCGCTGCTCCCAGGTCCAGCCGTCCATCGCCTCGATGCGGGTCTGGATCGCGTCGAGATCATCGTGCGCATCGTGCGCCTCGTAGCGCTCGCGCAGCGCCTTCACCTCGGCAAGGCCGACGCTCACCGCGTCGAACACGCTGGCCTCGGGGTCGAGCACCGGCTCCTGCGCCACCAGCGCGAGCCGCAGGCCCTGCTGCAGCTGCAGCGTGCCGTCGTCGGGCTTCTCGAGCCCGGCGATGATCTTCAGCAGCGAGGACTTGCCGGTGCCGTTGCGGCCGATCAGGCCGACGCGCTCACCGGCCTCGAGCGAGAAGCCGGTGTGGTCGAGCAGGGCGACGTGGCCATAGGCCAGGTGGGCGTTGGAGAGGGTCAGCAGGGCCATGAATGAAAGGCGGCGCCCGACCGGAATGTCGGCGCCGCAGCGCGAATGGTAAGCGCAGGCGGTCAGGCGGCGAGCGCGGCCTCGAGCGCGTCGACGAAGCGCCGGGCCACGTCGAAGCCGGTCTGCTGCGTGATCTCCTGGAAGCCGGTCGGGCTGGTGACGTTGATCTCGGTCAGGCAGTCGCCGATCACGTCCAGCCCCACCAGCAGCAGGCCGCGCGCGGCCAGCACCGGGCCGAGCGTCTCGGCGATCTCGCGGTCGCGCGCGCTGAGCGGCAGCGCCACACCCTTGCCGCCGGCAGCCAGGTTGCCGCGCACCTCGCTGCCCTGCGGGATGCGCGCCAGGCTGAACGGCACCGGCTCGCCGCCGATCAGCAGGATGCGCTTGTCGCCCTGCGCGATCTCGGGCAGGAAGCGCTGCACCATCACGGTCTGGGCGCCGAACTTGTTGAGCGTCTCGGTGATGCTGCCGAGGTTCAATCCGTCCTCGCGAACCCGGAAGATGCCCATGCCGCCCATGCCGTCGAGCGGCTTCAGGATGATGTCGCGGTGCTCGGCATGGAAGGCACGCACGTCGTCGGCATCGCGCGTGACCAGCGTGGGGCCGATCAGCTCGGGAAACTCGAGGATCGCCAGCTTCTCCGGGTGGTCACGGAGCGCGCGCGGCGCATTGAACACGCGAGCGCCCTCGCGCTCGGCCTGCTCCAGCAGGTGGGTGGCGTAGAAGTACTCGCTGTCGAACGGCGGGTCCTTGCGCATGAGCACCGCGCCGACGTCCTTCAGCGGACGCTGCTGCGCCGCGCCGTCCGTGCGGTACCAGTCCTTCGCATCGCCGGTGAGCGTGAACGCCTGCATGCGCGCGCTCACCACGCCGCCCCGCGCCCACATCACGTGGCGGGGCTCGCAGGCCAGCAGCGTGTGGCCGCGTGCCGCGGCCTCGCGCATCATCGAGAAGGTGGTGTCCTTGTAGGTCTTGAAGTGGTCCAGCGGATCGGCGATGAAGAGCAGTTGCATCGAAAGCGTCCTTCGGAAGGCTCAGGTCTTGCGCCACTGTTGCACAACGAGAGCGATCGTGCCGGCGACCACGCCCCAGAAGGCCGCGCCGATGCCCGCGATCGTGACGCCCGACAGCGTGACCAGGAAAGTGATCAGCGCCGCCTCGCGGTGCCCCTCGTCGCGAAAGGCCACCGCCAGCGCGTTGGCGATCGTGCCGAGCAGCGCGAAGCCGGCGATCGCGATCACCAGCTCGCGCGGAAAGGCCGTCAGCACGCCGGTGACCGCCGCGCCGAACACGCCGATCACGCAGTACAGCAGGCCGCAGACGGCCGCGGCGACATAGCGCCGCGCCGGATCCTCGTGCGCCTCGCGGCCCATGCAGATGGCCGCGGTGATGGCCGCCAGGTTCATCGCGAAGGCCCCGAACGGTGCCAGCAGCAGCGTTGCCGCGCCGGTGATCGCGATCAGCCGCGACACCGGCATCGCATAGCCGGCGGCACGGATCGCCGCGACGCCCGGCAGGTTCTGCGAGGCCATGGTGACGATGAACAGCGGCAGCGCAAGGCTCACGGTCGCCGCGAGGCTGAAGCGCGGCGCGGTGAAGACCGGCTGCGCGAGCGACCACGAGACGGCCTCGGTGTGCAGGCGGCCCTGGAAGGCGACGAAACCGGTCGCCACCGCCAGCACGACCACGATCGCGTAGCGCGGCCAGAAGCGCCGGCCGACCAGGTAGAACGCCAGCATCAGCAGCACCAGCGGCAGCGCGGTGCGCGCCGCGGCGAAGGCCTCGATGCCGAAGCGCGCCAGCACGCCGGCCAGCAGCGCCGACGCCAGCGCGACCGGGATGCGGCTCATGACCCGCTCGAACCAGCCGGTGACGCCGGCCAGCGTGATGAGGGCGGCGCAGACGAGGAAGGCCCCCACCGCATCCGCCATCGTGTAGCCCGCGCCGGCCGTCGCGAGCAGCGCCGCGCCCGGCGTCGACCAGGCCGTGATCGCCGGCTGGCGCCACCGCAGCGAGGGCAGCAGCGTCGTCAGGCCCATGCCGAGCCCCAGCGCCCACATCCACGAGCTGGTTTCCGCGGGCGTCGCGCCGAAGGACTGCGCCGCCTGGAACACGATGGCGACCGAGCTGGTGAAGCCGACCAGCGTGGCCACGAAGCCGGCAGTGGCGGCGGAGAGCGAGAAGTCGGTGACGAAGCGGCGCAGCATGGCCGGAGTATCCCGGCGCACGGCCGCGCCAGGCGCAGCCCCGCGTCTTCAGCGCCGGCGCCGCGCCGCCTGCAGACTCAGGCGGTCGCTTCGTACAAGGTCACGACGCACGCCCCGCCCAGCCCCAGGTTGTGCTGCAGCGCGACGCGCGCGCCGTCGACCTGGCGCTGCTCGGCCGTGCCGCGCAGCTGGTGGGTCAGCTCGTAGCACTGCGCCAGGCCGGTGGCGCCGAGCGGATGGCCCTTGGAGAGCAGGCCGCCCGAGGGGTTGGTGACCACGCGACCGCCGTAGGTGTTGTCGCCGGCGTCGATGAAGGCGGCGGCGCCGCCCTCGGGGCACAGGCCGAGCGCCTCGTAGGTGATCAGCTCGTTGTGCGCGAAGCAGTCGTGCAGTTCCACCACGTCCAGATCCTCGGGACCGATCCCGGCCTGCTCGTAGACGCTCTGCGCAGCGGCACGGCTCATGCCGGCCCCCACCACCTTCATCATGTCGCGGCTGTCGAAGGTGTCGGGCCGGTCGGTGGTCATGGCCTGGGCGCGGATCGCCACGTCGGTGCGCAGGCCGTTCTTCCTGGCGTAGGCCTCGGAGACGAGCACCGCCGCCGCCGCGCCGCAAGTGGGCGGGCAGGCCATCAGGCGCGTCATCACGCCGGGCCAGAGCATGGGCGCGTTCATCACGTCCTCGGTGCTGAGCTCCTTGCGCAGCAGCGCCAGCGGGTTGCGCGCGGCGTGGCGGCTGGCCTTGGCGCGGATCCGGGCGAAGGCCTCCAGCGGCGTGCCGTACTTCTGCATGTGGCCGAGGCCGGCCCCGCCGAAGTAGCGCAGCGCGAGCGGCAGCTCCGGCATGCCCACCAAGGCCTCGGCCTCGCGGTCGAAGTCCTCGAAGGGGCTGGGCCGGTCGTCGAACACCGTGCCGAGCGCGCCGGGCTTCATCTGCTCGAAGCCGAGCGCCAGCACACAGTCGGCGGCGCCGCTCTCCACCGCTTGGCGCGCCAGGAACAGCGCGGTCGAGCCGGTCGAGCAGTTGTTGTTGACGTTGATCACCGGGATGCCGGTCATGCCGAGCTCGTAGACCGCCTTCTGGCCGCTCGTGGAGTCGCCATAGACATAGCCCACGTAGGCCTGCTGCAGCGCGTCGTAGCCGATGCCGGCGTCGGCCAGGGCCTGGCGACCGGCCCGCGCGGCCATCAGGTGATAGGGCTCGCTGGCGCCGGGCTTGGCGAAGGCGATCATGCCCACGCCGGCAATGCAGACTCTGTTGGCCATGGCGGCTCTCCGATGGGTGCGGTGGCTGGAAGGCAGCTCAACTCGATTCTGCAGGCTTCAGCAACGAGGCACGGATGTCCTTCTTCAAGACCTTGCCGACCTTGGAACGTGGCAGGTCGGACCAGATCTCGACCTGCTTGGGCGACTTGACGCTGCCGATGCGGGCCTTGACGAAGGCCTGGATGTCCTCGGGCTTCACGCTGCGGCCGGCGTGCAGCTGCAACACCGCCACCACGCGCTCACCCCACTTGTCGTCGGGCAGACCGATCACCGCGCTGTCCTGCACGTCGGGATGCTGCATCAGCGCCTGCTCGACCTCGACCGAGTAGACGTTGAAGCCGCCGGTGATGATCATGTCCTTGGCGCGGTCGACGATGAAGAGAAAGCCGTCGGCATCGAGCCGGCCGATGTCGCCGGTGTGGTGCCATCCGTGGCGGCCGGCCTCGGCCGTGGCCTTGGGATCCTTGTAGTAGCCGGCCATCACCAATGAGCCGCGCACCACGATCTCGCCGGTCTCGCCGGTGGGCAGCAGGCGGCCCTCGCCGTCCATCGTGGCCACCTGGACCAGCGGGCCGGGCCGGCCGGCCGACGACAGGCGCGCGCGCGCTACCGCGCCGTCGGTCTGGAAGTGCTCGCGGGGCGACATCATCGAGATCATCATCGGCGCCTCGGTCTGCCCGAACAGCTGCGCCATCACCGGGCCGATCTTGGTCAACGCCTCCTCGAGCCGCGCCGCCGAGATCGGCGCCGCGCCATACCAGAAGCACTGCAGCGAATCGAGCCTCGCCGTGGCCAGGCGCTCGTGCTGCAGCAGCATGTAGATCAGCGTCGGCGGCAGGAAGGTGTGGGTGATGCGGTGGCGCTCGATCAGCGCGAGGAACTCGCCCAGATCGGGCTTCGGCATGATGACCACGCGGCCACCCAGCGCCATCACCGGCAGGCACAGCACGCCGGCCGCATGGGTCAGCGGCGCCAGCGCCAGGTAGGAAGGCCGCCCGTCGAACGGATAGCCCATCAGCGTCAGCGCCGACATCGTCTCGAGGTTGCGGCCGGTCAGCATCACGCCCTTGGGACTGCCGGTGGTGCCGCCGGTGCCCGCGATCATCGCCAGGTCGTCGGGCGGCTCGACGTGCAGCGGCTCGTCGCCAAGACCATGCAGCCAGTCGCCGAAGCCCGCCGCGAACGGCGCCGGCTGATCGAGGCAGACCAGCAGCCGCAGCTTGGGCAGGCCGGCGCGCATCTGCTCGACCATCGGCGCATAGTTGCTGTGAAAGATGACACAGGCGCAGTCGAAGGCGTCGAGCACGTAGCGGTTCTCGCTCGCCTCGTTGCGCGGGTTGATCGGGCACCACACGGCGCCGGCGCGCGAGATGCCGAACACGCAGGCGAAGGCCAGCGCGTGGTTGCTCGACAGCACCGCGACCTTGTCGCCCGGTGCGATGCCCGAGCGTTGCAGGCCGCGGGCGACGCGGTGGCTGATGCGCTGCACGTCGGCGTAGCTCAGGTCGGCGTCGCCCATGGTCAGGCAGGGCGCGTCAGCGCTGAGCTGGGCGCCCTTGTCGAGGTAGTCGACCAGTCGCATCGCGCGGCCTAGCGGTGGACGGTCAGGATCGGCGCCTGCACCAGGCCGAAGCTGCGCAGGGCGCCGAGCAGTTCGTGATGTCCGAAGGCCTGGCAGCCGGAGGCGAAGCCGACGCGCCGGGGCGCCTGCTGCAGCAGCGAGGCCGCCGCAAACGCCTGCAGCAACCCGGTCTGCTTGTAGTTGCAGTTGCCGAAGATCACGCAGTGCGCGCGCACCAGCGGGCCGGACGCGTGGACCGAGTCGACCGACTTGTTGAGACGCGGGTTCTCGCGTGGTGGCATGGTATTCATCACGCCGGCAGCCGTCTGGGCCAGCGCGGCGTAGCGCTCCTCGGGGTTCATGCCCTCGGTCGCCTTCAGCGCCGCCGCGACGATCAGCGGCACGCCCTGCATCAGCGGCTTGTTGAACACGCCGCCCAGCACCTTGACGGTGGCCACACGCGGGTCGCGCTTGAACCACACCGGATGCGAGGTGCCGCCCCAGGGCAGCGCCAGCGCGGCCTCGTGCTGGCCCGGGATGGTCACGTTGTAGAGACCCGCGTCGGGCTGCCACTCGACGTACCTGTTCTGGTCGAGGTAGTAGGCCTTGGACGTCGCAGCATTGACCAGGATGGTCTGCGTCGACGCGATCGTCGGGCTGCCGCCCCAGAACACGGCGATGTCGAGCGTGTCGAGCCCCGGCGTCTCGAGGCACAGCTGCGCGGCGATCTCGCCGGTGGTGTACATGTGCGCCAGGCCGGGCGACAGCAGCAGGCCGGCGGCGGCGAACTGGGCGCCGTACTGTTCGTCGAGCGTGATCAGCCAGTCCTGCTCGCCGGTGGTGTCGGTGTAGTGACAGCGGGCGGCCAGGCAGGCCTCGACGACCTCCGGGCCGAACTTCGCGAACGGTCCGACGGTGTTCAGCACCACCGACGCGCCGCGGAACAGCTCGGTCAGCGCCGCAACGCTGTGCGGCACCTCGGCGATCTCGTAGCTCGCGGTCTCGATGCCCGGCACGTTGGACTGCATCGCCGTCTGCAGCTTGTCCGCGCTGCGACCCGCGGCGATGAACGGGATGCCGTACTCGCGAAGGTACTCGCAGATCAGGCGGCCGGTGTAGCCGGAGGCGCCGTAGACGACGACGGGCTTCTTGTTGCTCATGCTGTCTCCTCGTCGGTCGTGGAGGCCGACCGTTCGATGCATGCTAGGAGTGGCCTTGACAAGCGTCAAGTATTTTTTGGACAGTCGTCCAGATTCTCCGCGCCGCAGACTGGCCAGGGCTTGCGCTGTGCTATCTTGGACAGCATCCGCGACCGTTCCGTACCGATCCATGACCCGCGCCGCCGCCCCCCGAGTCGACAAGTTCGCCGAGCGCCGTGCCGAGCTCGGCGCGGCTGCGCTGCAGGCCCTGGCCGAACTGGGCTATGCGCGCACCAGCCTGCGCGAGATCGCGCAGAAGTCCGAGTTCTCGCACGGCGTGCTGCACTACTACTTCAAGGACAAGCTCGACCTGATCCTGTGCAGCATGCGCCAGTACAAGGCGCGCTGCGTCGTGCGCTACGACCAGGTGACGGCGGAGGCCACCAGCTTCGACGAGCTGATGACGGGCTTCCTGGCCGTCCTCGGCGAGACGGTGCGCCGCGAGGCGCCGCTGCACCGCCTGTGGTACGACCTGCGCGCGCAATCGCTGTTCGACGAGGGCTTTCGCACCGACGTGGCAGAGATCGACAAGAGCCTCGAGAAGATGATGTGGCGCGTGATGTCGCGCTTCGCCGAACTGGCCGGCGAGCCGCTGCGCCTGCCGGCCAGCGTGATCTACGCGACCTTCGACGGCCTGTTCCAGCAGTGCCTGCTGAAGCACCTGTCGGGCGACCGGCAGGCGATCTCGGCGCTGCAGAAGAACGTGCGGCTGGTGGTGGTGCAGCTGGTCGGCGCGCCGACGCGGCTGCAGTAACGCGGCCCGCTCAGATCTCGACCTTCGAGCCCAGCTCCACGACGCGGTTGGTCGGCAGGTTCAGGAAGTCAGCCGCCGCCGCCGCGTTGCGGTGCATGCTGCAGAACAGCTTCTCGCGCCAGATGGCCATGCCCTTGCCGATGGTCGGAATGACGATGTCGCGCGACAGGAAATAGCTGGTCTCCATGTCGTCGAGCTGCACGCCACGGCCCCGCAGCAGCGCCAGCGCCTCGGGCACGTCGGGTTCGTTCTTGAAGCCGAAATTCAGCGTCACCTGCCAGCAGCAGTGGCCCAGCGACTCGATCTCGCAGCGCTTGCTGAACGGGATCCACGGCACCTCGTGGTGCCTGACGGTGACGAACAGGTTCTGCTCGTGCAGCACCTTGTTGTGCTTGAGGTTGTGCAGCAGCGCGTTCGGCGTGCTGCCCTGCTCGGCCGCCAGGAACACCGCCGTGCCCTGAACCCGCGTCGGCGGGCTGATGAACACCGACTCCAGGAAGCTCTTCAGGTCGATCGCCTCCTCGCGCAGGCGCTCGCTCATCAGCCGGCGCCCCTGTTTCCAGGTCATCATCAGCGTGAACATGGCCGCCCCGATGGCCAGCGGGAACCAGCCCCCGTCGAGGATCTTGATCGCGTTGGCCGCGAAGAACATCGCATCGACCAGAAAGAAGAAGCCGGTCGCAGCGACGCACAGCGCCCATGGGTATTTCCAGCTGTAGCGGATCACGAAGAAGGTCATCGTCGTGGTGATCAGCATGTCGGTGGTCACCGCGATGCCGTAGGCCGAGGCCAGCTTGCTGCTGGAGCCGAAGGTCACGACCGCCAGCACGATGCAGGTGTAAAGCCCCCAGTTCACGAACGGCACGTAGATCTGTCCGGTCTCCTTGACCGAGGTGTGGGTGACCCGCAGGCGCGGGAAGTAGCCGAGCTGGATCGCCTGTTTGGTGACCGAGAACGCGGCCGTGATCAGCGCCTGCGAGGCGATCACCGTCGCCAGCGTGGCCAGCACGATCAGAGGGTAGAGCGCCCACTCGGGGGCCATCTCGTAGAACGGATTCTTCACCGTCTCCGGCCGCTGCAGCAGCATCGCGCCCTGGCCGAAGTAGTTGATCATCAGCGCCGGCATCACGAGGCTGAACCACGCGAGGCGGATCGGCCGCTTGCCGAAGTGACCCATGTCTGCATACAAGGCCTCGGCCCCGGTCACACACAGCACCACGGCGCCGAGCGACACGAAGGCCGTGCCGGGGTGCTGCCACATGAAGGCGAGAGCGTAGTGCGGGCTCAGCGCGGCCAGCACGGCCGGGTTCTCGACGATGTGCACCACGCCGAGCAGCGCCAGCACGATGAACCACACGGCCGTCACCGGCCCGAAGAACTTGCCGATGCCGCCGGTGCCGAAGCGCTGCGCGGCGAACAGCAGCGTCAGGACCACCAGCGTCACCGGCACCACGTAGCGGTGCAGCCCGGGCGCGGCGACCTCCAGACCTTCCACCGCCGACAGCACCGAGATGGCGGGCGTGATCACGCCATCGCCGAAGAAGATCGCCGTGCCGAACACACCGAGGATCAGCAATCTCCGGCGCAGCGCGGGCCGCTCCTTCACGGCCGTGGAGGCCAGCGCCAGCATCGCGATCAGGCCGCCTTCGCCGTTGTTGTCGGCGCGCAGGATCAGCAGCACGTACTTGAGCGAGACGATGACCGTCAGCGTCCACACCACCAGCGACAGGATGCCGTAGATGTTGTCCGGCGTGATGTCGATGCGCCCGTGCGCGAAGACCTCCTTCAACGCATACAGCGGACTGGTCCCGATGTCGCCGTAAACGACGCCGACGGCGCCGAGGGTCAGGGCCGCCAGCTTGGAGCCGGTCGGTGGATCGGAGGATCGAGAGTGCACGAAATGGGCGCGGGGTCGGCGAGGGCCCCCATTCTGCGCTGCGTCCCAGGGCGGATCCGCTTTGGGTTGTTGCAGCGCAGCAACGCGATGCCGCCTCGGCGCGAAGCCGGCGCGCGCTACTCGTAGACCTCGGCGTCGGGGTCGGTCGCTTCGAGTTCGTAGCTGGCGCCCAGCATCGCCAGCCGTCCGATCACGCCGTACATGTAGAAGCGGTTCGGAGCGCTGGCACCGGGCTTCTCGCCCGGCCGCGGCAGATGGTGGCTTTCGGCGAAGGCCAGCGGCACGAAGCTCGCCCCCGGCGAATTGAGGTTCTCGTCGATGCCCCGCTCGGCGTGCACGCGGTAGAAGCCGCCGACCACGTAGCGGTCGATCATGTAGACCACCGGCTCGGCCACGGCGTCGTTCATGCGTTCGTAGGTCGGCACGCCCTCCTGGATGATCACCTCGGAGACCTCCTGGCCGTCCTTGATGACGCTCATCTTGTTGCGCGCCTTGCGGTTGAGCTCGTCCAGGTCCTTGGCGTCGCGCACCGTCATGATGCCCATGCCGTAGGTGCCGGCATCGGCCTTGACGATGACGAACGGCTTCTCCTGGATGCCGTACTCCTTGTACTTGCGGCGGATCTTGCCGAGCAGCGCGTCGGCATGGCTCTGCACGCACTCCTGGCCGGTGCCGTCCTGGAAGTTGACCTTGCCGCACTTGGCGAACATCGGGTTGATCAGCCACGGGTCCATGCCCAGCAGCTTGGCGAACTTCTTGGCCACTTCCTCGTAGGCCTGGAAATGCTGGCTCTTGCGCCGCACCGCCCAGCCTGCATGCAGCGGTGGCAGCAGGTATTGCTCGTGAAGGCCTTCGAGCACCTTCGGAATGCCCGCGGACAGGTCATTGTTGAGCAGGATGGTGCAGGGGTCGAAATCCTTCAGCCCCAGGCGGCGCTTGCTGCGCAGCAGCGGCTCGAGCGTCAGTTCGGAGCCGTCGGGCAGCGCCAGGCGCGTCGGCTCGGTGATGCTGTCGTCCAGCGTCCCCAGCCGCACGTTCAGGCCGGCAGCACCGAAGATCTGCACCAGACGCTGCACGTTCATCAGGTAGAAGGTGTTGCGGGTGTGCTTCTCGGGGATCAGAAGGAGGTTCTTCGCCTCGGGGCAGATCTTCTCGATCGCCGCCATCGCCGCCTGCACCGCCAGCGGCAGCATCTCGGGCGTGAGGTTGTTGAAACCGCCGGGGTAGAGGTTGGTGTCGACCGGCGCCAGCTTGAAGCCGGCGTTGCGCACGTCCACGGAGCTGTAGAACGGCGGCGTGTGCTCCATCCACTCGAGACGGAACCAGCGCTCGATCGCCGGCATGGACTCGAGGATGCGCTGCTCCAGCTCGTTGATCGGTCCGTTCAGGGCGGTAATGAGGTGGGGGACCATGGAGCAAGCCTTTGGCGTAACCGGAAACGGGATTCTAGGCAGGTGGCGGTTCGCGCGCTGCTTGCAAGTCCGGCCATAAAAAGGCCGCCCGAAGGCGGCCTGGCTGCAAGCCCCGGCCGGCGTGGGCCGGCACGGGGCAACTCACGGAGAGATCACTTGTGGTACGCGGTCTCGCCGTGCGAGGTGATGTCGAGGCCTTCGCGCTCGGCATCCTCGCTAACGCGCAGGCCGATCACCAGGTCGGTGATCTTGTAGGCCACCACCGAGACCACGCCCGACCAGACGATGGTCAGCAGCACGGCCTTGGCCTGGATCCACACCTGCGAGGCGATCGAGTAGTCGGCCGCCGAGATGACGCTGGCGGTGACCCAGTCGGTCACGTAGCCCGGGCCGCCCAGGGCCGGCGAGTTGAACACGCCGGTCAGCAGCGCACCGACGATGCCGCCGACGCCATGGACGCCGAACACGTCGAGCGAATCGTCCGCGCCGAGCAGCTTCTTCAGGCCGCTGACACCCCACAGGCAGGCGAAGCCGGCGACGAGGCCGATCACCATGGCGCCGACGATGCCGACGTTGCCGGCGGCCGGCGTGATGGCCACCAGGCCGGCCACCGCACCCGACGCCGCACCCAGCATCGAGGCCTTGCCCTTGAACAGCGACTCACCGACGCACCAGGCCAGCACGGCACAGGCCGTGGCCGAGAAGGTGTTCAGGAAGGCCAGCGCGGCGCTGTTGCCGGCTTCCAGCGCGGAGCCCGCGTTGAAGCCGAACCAGCCCACCCACAGCAGCGAGGCACCGACCATCGTCAGCGTCAGCGAGTGCGGCGTGAAGGCTTCCTTGCCGTAGCCGATGCGCTTGCCGACCATGTAGGCACCCACCAGACCCGCGACGGCGGCGTTGATGTGCACCACAGTGCCGCCAGCGAAGTCCAGCGCACCCCACTGCCAGATCTGGCCGGCCTTGCCATTCATGGCATCAACCACTTCCTTGCCGGTGTAGGCGTCCGGACCCATCCAGTACCACACCATGTGGGCGATCGGCGTGTAGCTGAAGGTGAACCACAGCGTGACGAACAGCAGCACCGCGCTGAACTTGATGCGCTCGGCGAAGGCGCCGACGATCAGGCCGCAGGTGATCGCCGCGAACGTGGCCTGGAAGGCGACGAACACGATCTCAGGGATGACCACGCCCTTGCTGAAGGTGGCACCCATCGCGAATGCGCCGGTGGCGGGATCGAACACGCCCTTCAGGAACAGCCGGTCGAAGCCGCCGATGTAGGCGTTGCCTTCGGTGAACGCCAGGCTGTAGCCGTAGATGAACCACAGCACGCTGATCAGCGAGAACACCACGAAGACCTGCATCAGCACCGACAGCATGTTCTTGCTGCGCACCAGGCCGCCGTAGAACAGCGCCAGGCCGGGGATCGACATCATGATGACCAGCAGCGTGGACACCAGCATCCACGCGACGTCGCCCTTGTTGGGCACGGGCGCGGCTGCGGCCGGCGCCGCTTCGGGCGCGGAGGCTTCGGCAGCAGGGGTAGCGGCGGCGGCCGCTTCGACGACTGCGGCAGCGGCGGGCGCCGATGCAGCTTCCTGGGCCATCGCGACATCGGCGAAACCGAGTACCGCAACGCCGAGCGCCAACGACGTGGCGAGGGAGGCAATGAGCTTTCTCATGTTTGACTCGTTCCTGTTGAAAGCGCTCAGAGCGCGTCCTTGCCGGTTTCGCCGGTGCGGATGCGGATCACCTGCTCGAGGTTGGTGACGAAGACCTTGCCGTCACCGATCTTGCCGGTGCGGGCCGAGGCTTCGATCGCTTCGATCACGCGGTCGACGATGGCGTCATCGACGGCTGCCTCGATCTTGACCTTGGGCAGGAAGTCGACAACGTACTCCGCACCGCGATACAGCTCGGTGTGGCCCTTTTGGCGGCCGAAGCCTTTGACTTCGGTCACCGTGATGCCCTGAACGCCGATAGCGCTCAAGGCCTCACGAACTTCGTCAAGCTTGAAGGGCTTGACAATGGCAGTCACCATCTTCATGGCGTTCTCCTTGGGTGGACGGGACGGTTACAAGGTCTCGGTTCAGAGCACGAACGACGACTCAGCAGGTTCTGTGCCACTGCGCCATAACAGGGAGTCGCGAGCCGAACCGGGGACGCTTGTATCGGTGGCGCCCCAAAACAGGGATGTCTGCAACTTTTGGCACCCCTGCGGTGCCAAAGTGCGAGCCAACCACCCTTCGGTGGGCTCGTGGTGGCGGAGGCGCGATGCCATGATCGATCGGACATGTCGCTCGCCGTTGTCCACAGCCGTGCTCTCGATGGGCTCGATGCCCCCGAAGTCACCGTCGAGGTGCATCTGGCGAACGGTCTGCCGAGTTTCACGCTCGTCGGTCTGGCCGACACCGAAGTCAAGGAGGCGCGTGAGCGAGTCCGTGCCGCACTGCTGAACAGCGGCCTGGCGTTTCCCCACAACCAGCGCATCACGGTCAATCTGGCGCCAGCCGATCTGCCCAAGGAGTCGGGCCGCTTCGACCTGCCGATCGCGCTGGGCATCCTGGCCGCCAGCGGCCAGATCGATGCGGGGCGACTGGCCGATCTGGAGTTCGCCGGAGAGTTGTCGCTCGCCGGCGACCTGCGGCCGGTACGGGGTGCGCTGGCGATGGCGCTGGCCGCGCGACATGAGGGCCGGGAACGCCCGCTGGTGCTGCCGGACCCGAGTGCGCGCGAGGCCGCCTTGATCGAAGGACTGCAGGTGCGCTCCGCCAAGCACTTGCTCGACGTGGTCAGTGCGCTGCTGCCCGGCGACGCAGCGCAGCCCCTGTCGGCGGCCACGCCCTGGCCGCGTCCGCCGACGGCACCCCGGTGGGGCGAGTTGCGCGACGTGAAGGGGCAAGCCGCCGCCAAGCGCGCGCTCGAGGTTGCCGCGGCGGGCCAGCACAGCGTGCTGCTGGTCGGTCCACCAGGGGCCGGCAAGTCGATGCTGGCGCAGCGCTTCGCCGGCCTGCTGCCACCGCTGAGCGACGAACAGGCGCTGGAGTCCGCGGCCGTGCTGAGCCTGGTGGGACGCTTCGACGCCGGTCGCTGGCGCGAGCGCGTGCTGCGTGCCCCGCACCACAGTGCTTCCGCGGTCGCGCTGGTCGGCGGCGGATCACCACCGCGGCCGGGCGAGATTTCGCTGGCCCATCACGGCGTGCTGTTCCTCGACGAGTGGCCGGAGTTTCCTCGCGCCGCGCTGGAGGCCCTGCGTGAGCCCTTGGAAACGGGTCGCATCACGATCTCGCGCGCGGCGCGCCAGGCCGAATTCCCCGCGCGCTTCCAGTTGATCGCGGCGATGAACCCCTGCCCTTGCGGCCACGCCGGCTCCACATTGAGAACCTGCCGCTGCTCCAGCGACATGGTGGCTCGTTACCAGGGCCGCATCAGCGGCCCGCTGCTCGACCGCATCGACCTGCAGGTGGAGGTGCCGGCGGTCGGCCCCGAGGCGCTGTCGGCCCTTCCCGACGGAGACCCGAGCGAGGCCGTCGCCGAACGTGCCGCACGAGCGCGCGAACGGCAGCACCGGCGCCAGGGTTGCAGCAACGCATTCCTCGACAGCAACGGCATCGACACACACGTGGCGATCGAGCCCGGTGCGGCGCAGTTCATGCAGGCCACGTCCTTGCGACTCGGTTGGTCGGCCCGCGGCCAGCACCGCCTGTTGCGGGTGGCGCGCACCATCGCCGACCTGGCCGGTGCCGAGCACATCGGTGTCGGCCACGTGGCCGAGGCGATCCAGTACCGCCGCGTGCTGGCGGCAGGCTGAACGAACGGGCCCTTTGACTCGACGCGCGCGCTCAGGCGGCGCGCAGCGTCGTTCCGTCGACCTTGACCCGCGCACCGACCGCCGGCGCCTGCGACTGCTGCAGCGTGCGCAGGCTGCCGTCGTCCATGCGCACGCGCACGCTGTAGACCGTCTTCGCCTTCACGTTCTTCTCGATCTCGTGACCGGCCACGCCACCGCCCACCGCACCGAGCACCGTCATCGCGGTACGACCGTTGCCGCCGCCGAACTGGTTGCCGACCACGCCACCGAGCACGCCGCCGGCGACCGCGCCAACGCCGCTGGCCTCGCCCTTGACCTTCACCGCCTGCACCGACTCGACCACGCCGCACTGCGCGCAGGCCGCCGCTGCCGGTGACGCATGGCCAGCCGGCTGGCCGGCGGTCACGCCGCGCGAGGGCTTGGGCGCGGGCGACACGATCTCTTCAACGGGCGCGACCGCCGCCGCGGCAGATGCCGGCTGCGCGCGCTGCTGCAGGGCCAGCGCACTGGCGACTCCGGCAATGGTCAGCGCGACCGCGCCACCGGCCAGCCACATCCAGCGCGGCAGGCCGCCGGCAGTTTTGTCAGATGTTCGGGATGCTGCTTCCATGATCGATCGTCCTCCTTCGGGCGACCGATTGGACACGAGCCACCGCGCCGCGTTGCAGCGGCGAATGCATCAGATGTAAGGCGCCGTTAAACAGCGCCTTACGCGTTACATCAGCGGGGCGAGGGCGCGCTCTGCCTGCGCCAGTTCCTGCTGCGTCCGGCCCGCCCAGTCGCGCAACTGGTCCTCTCCAATCTTGCCGACATTGAAGTAGGCCGCAGCGGGGTGGGCGAGGTAGAAGCCGCTGACGCTGGCGGCCGGCGTCATCGCGAGGCTCTCGGTCAGCGTCATGCCGATCTCCTCGCACTGCAGCGCGCGGAACATGTCGCGCTTGACGGTGTGGTCGGGGCAGGCCGGATAGCCAGGTGCGGGGCGGATGCCGCGGTACTGCTCGGCGATCAGCTGTTCGGTGCTGAGCGCCTCATCGGCCGCGTAGCCCCAGAAATCGGTGCGTACGCGCTGGTGCATGCGCTCGGCAAAGGCCTCGGCCAGCCGGTCGGCCAGCGCCTTCAGCATGATCGCGGAGTAGTCGTCATGGTCGGCCAGAAAGGCCGCCTCCTTCTTGTCGACGCCATGGCCGGCGGTCACCGCGAACAGGCCGACGTGGTCGGCCAGCCCGCTCGACTTCGGGGCGACGAAATCGGCCAGGCAGCGGTTCGGCCGCTTCACGCCGTCGACCACCGGCCGCTCGGTCTGCATGCGCAGACCGTGCCACGTCATCAGCACCTCGCGGCGCGTCTCGTCGGTGTAGATCTCGATGTCGTCGTCGTTCACCGTGTTGGCCGGGTACAGGCCGATCACGCCGTGCGCCTGCAGCCAGCGGCCCTCGATCAGCCGCTGCAGCATGCGCTTGCCGTCGCTCATCACGCGTTGCGCCTCGGCGCCGACCACCTCGTCGCGCAGGATCTGCGGGAAGGCGCCCGCCAGGTCCCAGGTCTGGAAGAACGGGCCCCAGTCGATCTGCTGCGCGAGCTCGGCCAGGTCGTAGTTCCTGAACACGCGGCGGCCGACGAACTTCGGTTGCGGCGGCGCGTAGCCGCGCCAGTCGATCGGCGTCTTGTTGGCCCGTGCCGCGGCCAGCGAGACCATCGGCGTGGCTTTCTTGTTTGCGTGCTGCAGGCGCACCTTGTCGTAGTCGACCTTCAGTTCCTCGATGTACTTCGCGGCCCGCTCGTCGCTCAGCAGCTCGCTGCACACGCCCACGCTGCGCGAGGCGTCAGGCACGTAGACCACCGGGCCTTCGTACTTGGGGGCGATCTTGACCGCGGTGTGGACCCGGCTGCAGGTGGCCCCGCCGATCAGCAGCGGGATCTTCTTCACGCGGAAGTAGTCGTCGCGCTGCATCTCGGCAGCCACGTGCTGCATTTCCTCGAGGCTGGGCGTGATCAGGCCCGACAGGCCGATGATGTCGGCGCCCTCGACCTTGGCCTTCGCGAGGATGTCCTGGCACGCGACCATCACGCCCATGTTGACGACCTCGAAGTTGTTGCACTGGAGCACCACGGTGACGATGTTCTTGCCGATGTCGTGCACGTCGCCCTTCACCGTCGCGATCACCACCTTGCCCTTGGCCTTGGCCTCGCCGCCGGCATCGATCAGCGCCTTCTTCTCCTCCTCGATATAGGGCAGCAGGTGCGCCACCGCCTGCTTCATCACGCGCGCGCTCTTCACCACCTGCGGCAGGAACATCTTGCCCTGGCCGAAGAGGTCGCCGACCACATTCATGCCGGCCATCAGCGGCCCCTCGATCACGTGCAGCGGCCGCCCGCCGTCGGCCCGGATCGCCTGCCAGGCCTCCTCGGTGTCGACGACGATGAAGTCGGTGATGCCGTGGATCAGCGCATGCGACAGCCGCTCGTTCACGGTGCCGGCGCGCCACGCGAGGCGGGTGCTGTCGTCCTTGGCCGCGCCCTTGGCGCGCTCGGCGATCTCGATCAGCCGCTCGCCCGGCGACAGCTGCGCCTCGCCCGGCTTGTAGGCCGGCTTGCGGTTCAGCACCACGTCCTCGACGCGCTCGCGCAGCTCGGCGTCCAGGTCGTCATACACGCCCACCATGCCGGCGTTGACGATGCCCATGTCCATGCCGGCCTGGATCGCGTGGTACAGGAAGACCGTGTGGATGGCCTCGCGCACCGGCTCGTTGCCGCGGAAGCTGAAGCTCACGTTGGACACGCCGCCCGACACCTTGGCGCCCGGCAGGTGCTGCTTGATCCAGCGCGTGGCCTCGATGAAATCGACCGCGTAGTTGTCGTGCTCCTCGATGCCGGTCGCAATGGCAAAGATGTTGGGGTCGAAGATGATGTCCTCGGGCGCGAATCCCACCTCGTCGACGAGGATGCGGTAGGCCCGCTCGCAGATCTCGATCTTGCGCGCGAAGGTATCCGCCTGGCCCTGCTCGTCGAACGCCATCACCACGGCGGCGGCGCCGTAGCGGCGCACCAGCTTCGCCTGGTGGCGGAAGGCGTCCTCGCCTTCCTTCATCGAGATCGAGTTGACGATGCCCTTGCCCTGGATGCACTTCAGCCCGGCCTCGATCACCTCCCACTTCGAGCTGTCGATCATGATCGGCACGCGCGCGATCTCGGGCTCGGAGGCGATGAGCTTCAGGAAGCGCTCCATCGCGGCCTTGCTGTCGAGCATGGCCTCGTCCATGTTGATGTCGATCACCTGCGCGCCGTTCTCGACCTGCTGGCGCGCCACGGCCAGCGCCTCCTCGAACTGCCCGCCGAGGATCATCCGCGCGAAGGCCTTGGAGCCGGTGACGTTGGTGCGTTCGCCGATGTTGACGAACAGCGAGCGCTCGCCGATGGCCACCGGCTCCAGGCCGGACAGGCGCATCGGCGGCACGTTCGAGAAATCAGGAGCAGCAGCTGTCGACATGGCAGTTCACCGAAAGACGCGCCGCGCCGGTGCTGCGGCCCACCCGCAGCCCGCCGGTCGGCGGAGGGGTGAGCGCCGTTGCAGGGCAGCCCTCGCGGTGCCGCCGGCCCGAGCCTGGCGGTCGTCCCAAAGCCTGGGCAACCGTCGCAACGCTCCTCGAGCACCGACGATTTTACGCGCGCCCGCGTTTACAAAGCCTCACCCAATACCCCTCCGCAGTCCGGCCGTCCCCCTTGTGCGGCACGCAGGGCCCGGGTGCAATGCCCGGCATGACACGCTTCTCTCTCTTCTCTCCTTCCTACACGGCCGGGTTGCTTTGCCTGGCATTCGCCCTGGCCGGGTGCGCCAGCCGCCCGGGAGCCCCCGGCACCCCCGGCTCCGGCAGCTCGGGCTTCGGCGGCCTGTTCGGCTCCGGCCTGTCACCGGCGCTGGAGGCCCAGCGCCTGCGCCTCAGGGACGCGCTCAAGGGCACGCCGGTCGTCGTCGACAGCACCGGCGACCACCGCCTGCGTGTCGAGGTGCCGACCAAGCATGCCTTCGACCCGCAGCGCACCGCCGTCAAGCCGGCACTGGCCGCAGTGCTCGACCAGTTCGCGACCGGCTTCAAGCCGCACGCGGCGACCACTGAACTGCAGATCGGCGCCCCGGCCGACGACAAGGTCTCGGGCCGGATCGTCCAGGACCGCGCCGCCAGCGTGCGCGACTACCTCGTGGGCCGCGGCGTGCCGATCTCGCGCATCGTGGGCCTGGGCCGGGCCGAAGGCGCCGGACTGGAACTGCTGGTCAGCGACCGCCCGGCCGGCAAGTGATGCAGCCGATGTGCGCGAAGGCCCGGCGGCCGCGCGCCGTCAGGCCGTCTGCAGATCGCCGTCGGCCTCTTCGCTCAACTCGCTGATCCAGCGCTCCTGCCGTGCGCGCGGCCGGTAGGCGCTGACGCGCCGGGCGATCTCGGCGATGTGATCCGGGGTGGTGCCGCAGCAACCGCCGGCGATGTTCAGGAAGCCGGCCCGCGCGAACTCCTCGACCAGGCCGCCGGTGATCGCCGGGGTCTCGTCGAAGCCGGTGTCGCTCATCGGATTGGGCAGGCCGGCGTTCGGGTAGCAGGAGATGAAGGTGTCGGGCGCGGCCTTGCACAGCTCCTCGATGTAGGGCCGCATCAGCGTCGCGCCGAGCGCGCAGTTCAGCCCCACGGCCACCGGATGCGCGTGGCGCACCGAATGCCAGAAGGCGCTGACGGTCTGGCCGCTGAGGATGCGGCCCGACGCATCGGTGACGGTGCCGGAGATGATGACCGGCAGGCGTTCGCCGGTGTTCTCGAACAGCTCGTCGATCGCGAAGATCGCCGCCTTGGCGTTCAGCGTATCGAAGATGGTCTCGACCAGGAAGAGGTCGGCGCCGCCCTCGAGCAGCCCCTCGCCCTGCTCGTAGTACGCGGCCCGCAGCTCGTCGAAGCTGACGTTGCGCGCCGCCGGGTCGTTGACATCGGGGCTGATGCTCGCGGTGCGCGGCGTCGGGCCGAAGGCGCCGGCCACGAAGCGCGGCTTGTCCGGCGTGCTGAACTTGTCGCAGGCGGCGCGCGCGAGCTGGGCCGCCACCACGTTCATCTCGCGTGCCAGCGGCGCCAGGCCGTAGTCTTCCTGGGCGATCGTGGTCGCGCCGAAGGTGTTGGTCTCGATCAGGTCGGCGCCGGCCGCGAGGTAGCCCTCGTGGATCTCGGTGATGACATCGGGCCGCGTGAACTGCAGCAGCTCGTTGTTGCCCTTCAGGTCCTTGCCGTGGTCCTTGAAGCGCTCGCCGCGGTAGTCGGCCTCGCCGAGCTTGTAGCGCTGGATCATCGTGCCCATCGCGCCGTCGAGGATCAGGATGCGCTGCTTCAGCAGCTCGGGCAACTGGGCGGCACGGGTATAGGGCAGGGCACTCATGCCCCGATTGTAGGAAGGCCGACCGATGCACCTACTGACGAAGCTAGGGCCTGCTAACGCTACCGGAGGGCTCGCGTGACCCAGGAAACGGACGCCATCAAGGCGCACAGCGCAGCCGGGGTCGGCCCCCGGCGAGCATGGGCAACGCCGAGGGCGCCCGTTTCCTGGGATCACCCTTCGGGCCCGAGCTGCGCAGGCCGCAGGGCGGCGTTGCTCAGTTGTTGCGTGCAACAGCACGCCGCCTCCCTCGCGCCTACCCCTGCGGCCTACGCAGCTCGGGCGCAAGCCCTCCGGTAGCGTTAGCAGGCCCTAGCGCACGAAGCCGATGCTGCGGCGCTCGCGCACGCCCGGCTTCACGCGGTGCTCGGCCTCCAGCTGCGAAAGGAAACCGTCGGGCTCGAACACGTCGCCCAGCAGCTCGACCTGCCGCTGCACCGCCGCGAAGTCCCCCGGCGTCAGCACGTCCAGCGCGGCCAACCGGGTGCGCTGCTCCGCGGTCAGCGCGGCGGCATCGCCGCCCAGCGCCTCGGCGACGAACATGCGCTCGCGCTGCGGCGCTTCCAGCGGCTTGAAGCGGATCTTGAACGAGAAGCGCCGCAGCGCCGCCTCGTCGAGCTCGTCGAACAGGTTGGTGGTGCACACGAACACGCCGCCGAAGCGCTCCATGCCCTGCAGCATCTCGTTGACCTCGGTCACCTCGTAGTTGCGCTCGGCACGCTGGCGGCTGCGCAGGTAGCTGTCGGCCTCGTCGAGCAGCAGCACCGCGCCCTCGCGCTGCGCCTCGTCGAACATGCGCGCGAGGTTCTGTTCGGTCTCGCCGACGTACTTGCTCACCAGGTCCGAGGCGCGCTTCGCCACGAGCGGACGCTGCAGCGCGTGGGCGATGTGCTCGGCCAGCGCCGTCTTGCCGGTGCCCGGCGGGCCGTAGAGGCACAGCGTGCCGCAGCCGCGGCGCTGGAGGGCCTCGACGATGCGCGGCAGCTCGAAGCGCGAGTCGACGTTGAGCAGCCCCAGGTCGTAGCGTGTGACCGCCGGTCGCGCCGCGGTGTCGCGCCCGCGCAGGCCCAGTGCCTTGTCGGCATTGCCGAGCTGCCGCTCGATCAGCACCTGCGCCGGCACCGGATCGCTCGCCGCGTCCGCGTCGCCACCGGCCAGCCGCGCGAAGCGCACGGC